>NZ_JBHJUV010000013.1:0-194371 GCF_042268025.1 Streptomyces sp. NPDC056161 | reverse complement strand
CAGCAGCAGGAACTCATCCGCAACCACCAGACGCGCTACCGCGACCAGGTCATACCCACCGCCTGACCGACAGCACCCTCAGAAGATCTGCACCCATCCAGGAATGTCCTAAGACCTCCTGGATTGCGAGCAAATCCAGCCCGTTTCCGTAGAGTTGGGACGCGCAGAAATGCCGCAGGACGTGCGGTGTCAACCTGTCCGTCCAACTCGCCAGATGAGCCTGGACCGCGTTGTCGAGCCCGTTGCGCAGGGCGTCGTCGCCGACCCGGCGGGCGGAGCCGTCGGTGTTCCTGCGCTCGGAGGGGAACAGCGGGGCACCAGGGCGAGTGTGATCGTCATCGAACTGGCCCCACACGTCTTCGATGAACCACCGCAGTGTCCGGTCGGCGCCGTTGATCAGCGGCACCATCCGCTCGCGCGGGCCTGAGCTGCGGGCGCCCTTGCCGTGGCGGACGTGGAGCTTGCCGAAGCGTCCCAGGTCCCACTTGATGTCGGCCAGGTCGAGCCCACATGCCTCGCTGACCCGCAGGCCGACCTGCGATATCAGCTTGGAGGCGGTGTAGTTCCTGGCGGTCGGGGCGAACTTGCGGCAGGCGGCCAGCTCGCCGCCCCAGCCGGTGAACAGCGTCCCGACCTCCGGCTCGGTCGGCGGGATCCGCAGCTGGGCGTCCTTGGCCCCGCGCGGCCTGTTCATCTCGTCGATCGGGCACTCGACAACCCGGCCGTTCATCCGGTGGATTTCGACCTTGTGTCGCAGCTCCAGGAACATGAAGTACGTGCTCAACGCCTGCGACCGGCCCAGCCGGGTGCCGCTGGGCGAGTGCCGCAGCACCTTCCCGAAGTACACGTCCGCGTCAGCGGGCTCCATGTCCCACAAGGGTCGGCCGAACCAGGTCCTGATCTGATCCAGGTGACCGACGTCCCCGCGGATGGTTCCGTCCGCCAGCCCTGCTGAGGCCCGTGCGAGGACGAACCCGGACAGCACATCGGTCTCGAACCGCTCCAGCTCCTCAGCCGACGCGGGCGCCCAGTGCTCACGCAGGTCCCGTACGACTGCCAGCGCCGCCAACCCGAGCCTCCTCACCTTCGACCCGACTGCGAATCGGTCGGACGAGATGAGAACGCTTCAAGAATCCCGAAGTTACGTCACAAGCCGGCAGAGCACACGAAGGAGGAAGAACCCGCTGGCCACGGGCCCAGGGAGTCAGCGGGGCTCAGGGGAACTCACGGGATGTCGCACACTACATCCGCAATGCCGCTTTAGCGTCGCCTCCGCCACCGAGCTCAACCTCGGTGAAGCCTCCCTCGGCGGCATGCTCGGGTGGTGGTCACTGTTCAACCTCCCCCGTGATGTCCTTCCCCAGGTCCTCGCCCATTTCGCGCACGCCCTGAAGCCGGGCGGGCACCTCATCGCAGGCACACACGTCGGCGACGAGGACGCGGTGCGCACCGAGGCATACGGAGGAGTGCCCGTTCGTTGGACCACGCACAAGTGGCGGCCGGAGCAGCTCGTGGACCTGATCGAGCAGGCCGGACTGCACCCGGTCGCCGAACTCCGGCTCCCCGCGGATGAGTGGAGCGGGCCGGGCGTGGTCGTCATGGCCAGGCGTCCCGGCTGACGATCAGCGTCGGAAGCGGCACAGGGGGGCTCCTGCCGGGCTCCACCTGACGCCTACCGCTAATTTCCGTTCGGATACTCCCCGAGGGCCTATCTCGGCCGAACTCTGGCGCCTTCAAAACCGAGGGGCTTCCGACCTGGGAGGCAGCGAAGGCCTTCGCCGTTCTGCTGGTCACAGGCGCCTTCGGATCGAAGGTGGCTTCGGCCGATCACGGCCTGTCAAAACTTCTGACAGCAACACCGGTTTCCTGGTCCGTTCCTACTCGGACACCAAAATCATCCCGTGGCCCCTTTTGGGCTTACCTCGGCGATCCCCCTGAGTCGTCCGGAAGTGTGTCGAGGGCTCCGTACCGGCCGCCCCTGACGCCCGCGGGGTCGACCTCACTCTTCTCTCATGTGTCTCGCGGAACCCGATCAGTGGTCCCCCCTAAGAGGCCACTGGAACCTTGTGCTTCCATCGTAAAGGTCCAGTGGCCTCTTGTCGGGACATCAAGAGGTGGGGGAGAGGAGTGTCACACCTGCGTCATCCCTCCGTGGCGGGACGGCCGCAGGGTCTTGAGACACGTATCGAGCCGCGGGGTGTCAAGGCATGCCGAGCCGCGGGGTGTCGAGGCGCACTTCGATACGGGAATCGCAGTGAATGCACGCTCTCTTGAGCGGTCGATCCAGAAGAGGGGTTGGAGCATCGCCTGAGCTGATCGCCTGGGCGATCAGGAAACGCCTGCGACGCCGACCGCGACCCGGCCGAGGAAGTACCCGACGAGATGGCGGCCGACGTCGTCCTGCCGTTTCTGGCGGCGCACGCCCGAAGCCGACACTCGGCCGCCGGGGTCGGCGGCCGAGTGCGGTGAGTCGCTGCTGGAAAGGCCCAGCTCAGCAGTCGTGTACGGGCCTGGACAGCGACTCAAGCGACCCAGCGGCGAACACGGTCTGACATGCAGGCAGACGGGCCGGCCGGCGGCCGGGGGGAGTCCTCCGTGTGTGCCGAGAGTGTGTCGCAGAGGCGACTGGCCCACGGGGAGACTGGCCCGACTGGGGCGACTGGGAGTGATTGGCCCGCGGAGGACTGCCCCTGTGAGGCGTCGGATCCGGTGAGGCAACCGGTGCGGGCCGGCGCACCCCTCATGTCCGGAACTTGAGTCGCTTCAGTCGCTGTTCTCCCCAGAAAGCCGCTTTGAACTGCGGAAATACCGACGCACGATGGTCGGGGCCGCACGAGGTCCAGTAGCTGACCGGCTCGTCCGGTCCGGGGTGAGCCGTGCGGCCGGGTGTGCCGGTGCGCCCGCCCGACGGAGGGGCCGAGCCGTATGCGCCGACCGCCGGTGGCGGGTCAGGCGAGGCCGGCCTTCAGGGCGGCGGCGAGCTTCACGACGCGCTCTGCCTGGTGACGTGCGGCGTTGCGGGTCTGGTCGGCGACCGGGTTGTTGCCCTGGGCGTCCACGTGCGAGGTGCCGTAGGGGTTGCCGTCGACGAACTTCACCGGGTCGGTGTAGCCGGGCGACGCGATGAGGCCACCGAAGTGGTGGATGGAGTTGTAGAGGGCGAGCAGCGTGGACTCCTGGCCACCGTGCGTCGTGGCGGTCGTGACGAAGCCGCTGTACACCTTGTCGGAGAGCTTGCCCTGGGCCCAGAGACCACCGAGCGTGTCGATGAACTGCTTCAGCTGGGAAGCGATGTTGCCGAAGCGGGTGGGCGTTCCGAAGATCACCGCGTCGGCCCAGTCGACGTCGGCCGGGGTGGCCTCGGGTATGCCCGCGCTGGCGGCCGCGTGAGCTGCCCATGCCTCGTTCGACGCGATGGCGGCCTCGGGCGCCAGTTCGGCCGCCTTGCGCAGCCGCACCTCGGCACCGGCCTTCTCGGCGGCGGCGGTTATCTCCTTGGCGATCTCGGCGGAGAAGCCGGTCGAGGAGTAGTAGATGACGGCGAGCTTCACAGGAGCGGTCACGGGGGGATCTCCGGTTCTTCAGGGGGATGTTGGGCCGGCGACGGTGCTGGCCCCGTGCGGTGGCTCCGCCGGTCCCGAGGCATGCGGGGGCATGTCGGGTGCGGATCCGCACCATTTAGATGAAGCATAAACCATCTAGTTGAACGCACAACCATGTCTCTGCGGTGCCGGTCTCGTGGATCTGCTCTTGAGCGGTCAGGTCGGTTGCCGAGGGGTGGCGAACTTGTGGGGTCACGACCGGGTGCGGCCCGTCGGCTCACCCCGCTTCCCCTCGTCCCGCTCCAGTGGTGCGCCTCGCGGGCGTGAGCGACCGACGGCCGGTTCAGTGACTCAGTCGCTGTGGTCCAAGAGGCGGAGTATTCCCAGTTCAGAGCGGTGTGCGAAGGGAATCAGCGACTGAAGCGACCGAATCTCCGAATTACGTCCGGCATCGGGCGCGTGAAGTGCCGGCGCACCTGTGCTCTTCGTAAGGGGACGTGGGGCTTGCGTACGTACACGAACGAACGGGCGTCGTGGTGAACCCGTGGATCGGACCGGGCCGTTCGGTAACGGGCAATGGGCAACGAGCGCCAGGGGAAGAGGAGGGGGCGGGTGAGATTCCCGACAGCGCGGCAACCGTCGCGCCACGCTGTCCGGTTCGTCACGGTACGGTCTGTTGCTGGCTGGTTCGTCTCCCGGGAAACGCTTCTCCGGGAGGGCCGCGAGAGGCCGCCTACAGCGGCAGCGTTATGCCGAGTTCCTGCATGGCGGAGGACGGCGGGCCGCCCTCCGACCGTTCGGTCTTGTAGCCCTTCGTACGGGCGGCGATGGTACGCGGATCGACCGCCTCCGCGGGGGCGCCCTTCGCGTACAGGCCCGTCGGCTCGGTGTCCCGGTCGTGCGGGAGCAGCCAGAAGACCCGTCGGCGGAACGTGCCGGAGGAACGCGACGGCCTGGCGTCAGTACCGAGGAGGGCGTATCCCACCATCCGGCCGTCACGGTGGTACGCAGGCTTTCCGCGCCTGGTGGGAAGCCTGTCCAGACTCTGGCGTACGTAGTCGAGCGGTGCGATGTCCTCAAGCCACACGATGTCGATCTCGTGCGCGATCTCTTCCTCGACGATCAGGGAGCTCATGCCGTCGCCTCCGTCTCCTCGTCGGCGAGCAGTCCGATGCCTGGGTAATACTTGCGCTGATTGGACAGGATCATCTCCTTGGGCGAGGCCAGCCCCGCCAGTTCACGGGCGCGGGAGGCGAAGGTGCGCGAAGACATGGCAGGTGCTCCTTCATTCTGACACCACGTCTTGTACGCCTTGTAGAGCCCCGTCTGCTCGGCCCGCAGATCCGGCCCCAACGCGCAGCACTCCTCGAAGAACCGGCCGGTGTGGTCCTCGGTCTCGGCGTAGGCCGTGGTGGCGATGCGGACCCGCTCCGGGCCGGTCAGGTCCCGGTCCCCGGCCAGGTAGCGGCGGGCGCCGTCGATCAGCCAGCCGAGGATGCCGGGGCCCTCCTCCGTGACGAGGATGTCGGCCAGGTTGTCGATCTTGCGATCGTCGGAGACGACCCGTTCGAACGGGATCAGCCGCATGCGCCGCCAGAAGGCGAAGCCGCCCGTCCCTACCTCCGGCCGGTGGTTGCCGAGCAGCCACAGATGGTGGGTGGGCTGAAAGCTGAAGAAGTCCTGGCGCATCCGGCGGGCCTTGATGCGGTCGCCGCCCGTGAGCAGCTTGACCCTGGCCTCGTCGAACTTGTCACCGTGCTTCACCTCGGAGCACACGATCACGCGCCGCCCGTGCAGTTCGGCGAGGTCGGTGGGGTGTCCCTCGTAGGGCCGGGACATCAGGAAGCCGGGCGGTGCGGCGTCGGCGTAGTCGCCGAGCAGCTTCATGAGGACGTCCAGCAGGACCGACTTGCCGTTCTTGCCCGCACCGAAGAGGAACGGCAGGACCTGCCCGCCCACGTCGCCGGTGATGGAGTAGCCGAGCAGCAGTTGGAGGAACGCGACCATCTCGGCGCCCTCGGCGTCGTCGCCGAAGGTGTCCGTCACGAAGCGGTCCCACCTCGGTGTGGCCACGTGCTGCGGACCCACGGTCGTGGACCGCGAGTGGAAGTCCTTGTTCGGGTCCGGCACCTTGATCAGCCCCGTGCGCAGGTCGACGATGCCGTCGGGGGTGCACAGGGCGTAGGGATCGGCGTCCAGGCGGTTGGCGTTCAGCACCATGCCCGGGGCCGACTTGGCCTGGGTGAGCATGGCGTTTATACCGGTCGTGGACAGCGCCCGGCGCCGGTGCTGCTGGAGGGCCTGCGAGGTGAACAGGCCCCTGGCGTCATGACCGGCGATGTTCTCCGCCAGATCACCCGCCGCCCACAGGACCGTGTCGTCCTCGTCGATCTGCCATCTGGTGGTGTCCCAGCGGTACCACCCGATGCCCGGGACATGCCGGTAGTCGTTCGCGTACAGCTTCACGAACAGCTTGGCGTTGCCGCGGTCGGTCAGGGTGTCGGGGAGCAGTCCCACCGCGGTCGCCTCGCCGACCGCGGCTCGTGTGGGGTCGGTCTGCGCCGGCAGTGGCAGGGGCCCGTCCTGGCTGCGGATCTGGGACGCGACAGCCTCAGGGTTGAACTCGAAGAGGGTTTCATGGCGGGGCGAAGTCACAGTCGCCCTCCCGTGGCGTACAAAGGACGTTTCAGCCCGGCGGCGAGTCCGCTGCGGATGATCTGTTCGGCACGGCGCTCCTGTCCCGGCCGGACGGCGAAAGCGGTGCTTTTCAGGGCTTCTTCGGCTTCCTGTCGAGTGAGCCGTCCCGCGGCGATGAGCCCGCCGGCGGTGTAGGCGGCCCGGTTGAGGGCGTCCGAGAAGCCCGCTCCCTCGGACGCCTCGCCGCACGCCTCGACCGGGGCCAGCAGCGCCGCCAGGAGAGAGCCCTCGCGGCTCTTGCCGCCCCCGGCGGCGAGCACCGCCTGCTGGGCCCGGGGCGGGACCGGGCGCGGCGCGGGAATGTTGGGTGCGGGCAGGTGGCCGGTGCGTTCCAGCTCCTGGGCGAGCCACACCGGCAGCGCGGCCGGCTCGCGGACCTCTCCTACGGGGGTGTAGGCGCCGTCCTTCGTCGTGGTGCCCGGGGCGATGATGTAGCCGCCGTGCGCACGGACGTCCACCTGCCAGGCGAGCGCCCGCCCGGCGCTGGAACCGGCCGACGACTGCCAGCGGCGGTTGTCGGTGGCCCGGTACCAGACGTGCAGCCCGCCGGACGGCGTTCGCACCCGCAGCGTCGAGGCGTCGTCCGCGGGGCTGGGCCGGCCGCGGAGGGCGGCCAGCACGGCCAGCGTGTGGAAGCCCGTCGCGAGGCCCCTCAGGTCCACGTGTTCGGCGATGCGGATCCCCGGCAGGAGGCGGTCCCTCGAAGGGGGCTGGGTGAGATGGGCGTCGATGTCGATGACGACCAGGTTGGCGGCCCCGCAGGCGACGCCCACGCCGAAGTCCGGATGTGCTCCCCACCACCGTTCGATCCTGCTCTGGTCCAGGGTCGCGGCGTGGAAGCCGTGGCACCACTTCCCGGCGGGCAGGCAGGGGCAGTCGGCCGGGGCGTGCGGGGAGGTCCGGCACTCGGCACAGTTCGCGGCCGGGGTCTTCCTGCCGGGGGCGAGCGGATGCACCGGCCAGCCTCGGCGGGCGCACCAGCGGGCGGTCGCGACCGGTCCAGCGACTGAACGCCCGGCGGCGGCAGGCTCGGGGCTGGGGTGGGGAAGATGCAGCTCAGCGGGCACCTGGTGTTCCCCTCTCAGCGACCGAAGCGACCGAACGACGGACACAGACTAGCGAACACGGCTCGTGGGGCCGCGGAGCCCATGCCAAAAAATCCACACCCGTGTCGATCGCTGTCCGGGAGGCGTGCGACAGCGACCGAAGCGGGGCGGCAGCGACTGACGCCCTTTCCGTCACTGGCGCGCAGGCAAAGGGAAAACACCAGGTCAGACGCTATCCAGGAGGCGAAACAGCGACTGAAGCGACTGAAGGTCCTTATATATGACGCACACGCGCACACATGAATGCCTTCATATATCCGAAACTTGAGTCGCTTCAGTCGCTGATCGCTCGTGTCACTCCTTTGACCTGCACTTTTGTAGCCCTGTCGGCAGCGACTGAACCGAACCTCAGTCGCTGTCCTTCGGTCGCTGGGACGGGGAGGCGCAGCGACCGAAGCGACGGACGCCCCGCCCTCGCAGGCCGCTCACCGGCGACGGTGCGAGCAAGCCCCCCGCTCAGTCGCTTCAGTCGCTTGGGTCGCTCAGCCGCTGGTCTGCTGGTCCGCCGGGTCACCGAGCCGTAGAGTCGTCGAGTGGTTGGGGCCGTCCAAGTGCTGCGCCCGGAAACGTGTTCAGCCCCATGGGGCAGGGCTTGTTGCAGGTGCCCGTCACCGCTCTCACGTGACGGGCGGGCCACGGGGTCTCGGCGGGGTCCTCGGCATCGAGGTGGACGACGTCGACGCGACCGTCGCCTACTGCCCGCTGGCCGGATGCACCGTCACCACCGGCCCGGTCGACGGACCGTGGGGCGAACGCGGTGGGAGAGCCGTCGTCGACATGCTCACCACCGCTCGATTACGATCGACCGCATGCCAGGGAAGACTTCGGGGAAGAACGCCGCCGCGCAGCGGAACGAGTCGGCCAAGGCCACGGACGCGCCGCGTCGCAGCACCGCCCGGCGGACCCTCGTCACCCGAGACCTGCTGGAGAAGGCCACGTGCCTGTTCGCGGAGCAGGGGTACGAGAACACCACGCTCCAGGACGTGGCGGAGGCCGTCGGAGTGTCCCGCACGGCGCTCTACCACTACGTGACCAGCAAGGAAGACCTGCTGGCCATGCTGGTCGAACAGATGAGCCTGGGACTTGCCGGCGCCGTGGGCAAGCTCCGTGACCGCGAGGACCTCACGGCCGAGGGCAAACTCCGCGAGCTGACCGACACGCTGGTCCGGCAGCGCGCCGCGTCACCGCATCAGTTCCGGGTGCACGACCGGACCGAGTCGGCCCTGTCCGAGCCACTGCGGACGCGGCACCGGCAGGCCCGCCGGGACGTCCTGGCCGCGCTCACGGCCGTACTTGAGGAAGGTATCGAGCGGGGCGAGTTCAAACCGCTCGACGCGCGCGTGGCGGCCTTCAGCGTCCTCGGCATGTGCAACTGGGTGGCCTGGTGGTACCACCCGGGTCCCGACTACGACATCGACGCGGTGGCACGGCAGATCAGCCAGTCCGCCGTCGACATGGTGGCCGCCGTCGACGGGCCCCGCGGGTCGGCCGGCTCGGCACGGTCCGCGCTGGCCATGGCACGTTCCAGTCTCGACGTACTGGAACGCCTGCTGCCGGGCGACCAGCCGGCGGCATCCTGAGTCCCGGCGGGCCCGCGTCCGTCCCCGCGATACGTGTCTCCCGTCAACGGGAGGCGGTGGGCGGTGACTTCAGCCCCGTGGGACACCGACCACTCTCCGGATCGTGCAGCTCGTAGCGGTGCGGCTGTGAAGTTCCTCAATTCCCGTCTCTGGATGCCGAGTTGGGTACGCACGTGCGAACTGCCGCGCCTGGCTCCTCCCGGCCGTGGCGGATCACGCGCAGCTGCACTACACGGTGCCCGACGTCGGGGTACGTGTTCGTGCAGCGAGGAGCGGTGCCGGTGTCGTCCGCACGGAGCCACACCCCCGTCGCGGGCCGGTCGTGCGCCGACCGCGGGGTGCAGAGGCGGTCGGCGCTGTCCTGGTCCTCCGGACGTCCCGCGGGGGTGATCAACATGCCCGAGATCGCTGGAGGCCCCCGGCGTAGTTCCAGATGCCTCAAATTATCGACGGTCAAGTAAACCCGGTGGTCGTGGACGCCGGGGGACAAGCCCCCCGACAGCGTCGCCCGGCACGACAGGACAGGCGCTGACGATGGTGAAAGACTGGCGTGCATGGCCTGACGTGTGTGGACCACGTGCACGTCGCCCACCTGAACCGGAACGTCCGATCGGCTCCATGGACGCCCGGACGTTCATGAGCTGCTGACAGGAGTGGATCAGCCATGAGCGAGAACATCGCGGGCGTGGACATACCCGATACCCGGCTGGCGGCGGAGGCGACGGAACTGGTCCGCGCGGCCGAGCCGCCGCTGCTGTTCGACCACTCGCGCAGGGTGTACCTGTTCGGGATGCTGCAAGGACAGCGGCGCGGTCTGAAACCCGACCCCGAACTGCTCTATGTCGGAGCGATGTTCCACGACCTGGGCCTGACCGAGCGGTACCGGACCACCGATGAGCGCTTCGAGATCGACGGCGCGAACGAGGCCCGCCGCTTCCTGCGCGAACACGACGCGGGCCCCGACGAGGTCCGCCGGGTGTGGACCGCCATCGCCCTGCACACGACTCCCGGTGTCCCGGAGTTCATGGAGCCCGAGATCGCCCTGGTCACCGCGGGGGTGGAGACCGACGTACTCGGGATCGGCCGGGACGACCTGGATCCGGCGGAAATCGAGGCCGTCACCGACGCGCACCCGCGCCCCGACTTCAAGCGCCGGATCCTGGAAGCCTTCACCGAGGGATTCAAGGACCGGCCCGACACGACCTTCGGCACCGTGAACGCCGATGTGCTGGCCCACTTCGTCCCCGGATTCAAGCGCGTCGACTTCGTCGAAGTCATCCAGAACAGCTCCTGGCCGGAGTAGCGGCCGGAGGCCGGACAGCACGGCACGGTGCGCCTCTTTCCGGGGGACGCCAGGGCACGCACCTGCCGCGGAGGCGACGAGATGACCGATCAACCACCCGTCACGACCACCGATGCCGGATGCCCGGTGGCCAGCGACGAGCATTCGCTCACCGTCGGGACCAGCGGTCCCAATCTGCTGCAGGACACCTACCTGATCGAGAAACTCGCCCATTTCGTCCGCGAGCGTGTTCCCGATCGGGTGTACCACGTCAAGGGCGGCGGCGCCTTCGGCCATTTCGAAGTGACCGCCGACGTCACCCAGTGGACCAAGGCCGCCTTCCTCAGCGAGGTCGGCAAGCGAACGCCGATGCTCGCCCGCTTCTCGTCGGTGGCCGGTGAAGAGGGCTATCCGGACTCGGACCGCGACGTACGCGGCTTCGCCCTCAAGTTCTACACCGAAGAAGGCAATTACGACCTCGTCGGCAACAACACACCGGTCTTCTTCGTGCGCGACCCCATGAAATTCCCCGACTTCATCCACTCGCAGGAACGGATGCCCGACAGCGGCCTGCGCAGCAACAACATGCAGTGGGACTTCTGGACGCTCTCGCCCGAGTCGGCGCACCAGGTGACCATCCTGATGAGCGACCGCGGCACGCCGCGCACCTGGCGCACCATGAACGGCTACGGCAGCGACACCTACATGTGGGAGAACGCCGCGGGCGAGAAATTCTGGGTCAAGTACCACTTCAAGACCGAGCAGGGCATCGAGAACATGACCGACGCCGAGGCGCGGGCCATGCGCGCGGAGGATCTCGACTGCCACCGACGCGACCTGCGGGACGCGATCAACCGCAGGGATTTCCCCGCCTGGCGCCTCGAAATGCAGATCATGCCCTACGAGGAAGCGGCCGACTACCACTTCAACCCGTTCGACATCACCAAGACCTGGCCGCACGACGACTATCCGCCGATCACCGTCGGGCGCTTCGTCCTCGACCGCAACCCGGAGAATTTCTTCGCCCAGATCGTGCAGGCCGGGTTCGACGTGGCGAACTTCGTCCCCGGCATCGGGCCGAGCCCCGACCGGATGGTGCTGGGACGGATGTTCGCCTACGCCGACTCCAGCCGCTACCGCACCGGCCCGAACTACGCGCAGCTCCCGGTCAACCGGCCCGTCACCGAGGTGCACAACTACAACAAGGACGGCCCGATGTGCTACAGCCCCATCGGGGACCAACCGGTCTACGCCCCCAACAGCTACAGCGGGCCCAGGGGCGAACCGCAGCGCTACCGCGACCCCGGCTGGTTCGTGCAGGCCGGCGACATCATGCGCGCGGCCTACGAGGCGCACAAGGACGACGACGACTTCGTCCAGCCCGGCACGCTCTACCGCGACGTGCTGACACCGGCCGATCAGGACCACCTGGTCGACAACATCGTCGGGCACCTCAGCCAGGAGGTGGAACCCTTCGTCCAGGAACGAGCAGTCGACGACTACTGGACGAAGGTCGACCCCGACCTCGGCGCGCGCGTCGCCCGAGGTCTCGGCCTGGGGCCGTCGGCGCGGCCCGGCCGCGGGTAGGGCCCTTCTGAGGGATCTCGGGAACATCGGCGACGTCGGGAGGCCGCATGTCCACGACCGCGCACACCGAGGACTACGACGTCCTCGTCATCGGCAGCGGCGAAGCGGGTAAGTACCTCGCCTGGACGCTGGCGGGCGAGGGCCACCGTACCGCTGTCGTCGAGCGGAAGCTGATCGGCGGGTCGTGCCCGAACATCGCGTGCCTGCCCAGCAAGAACATCATCCAGTCGGCGAAGGTGCGCTCCTACGCCGGACGCGCCGCCGAATTCGGGGTCGAGCTGGAGTCCGCGACGACCAGCATGAAGGGCGTGCAGGCCAGGAAGCGGGCCATGGTCGAGGGACTGCGCAGGATGCATCTGGACCGCTACCGGGCCAGCGGCGCCGAGCTGATCATGGGCGAGGCGCGGTTCACCGGTGCGCGGTCGGTCGACGTCGAGGTGACCGACGTCGGCCGGCGCCGGATCCGCGGCGAGCGGGTGTTCCTGGACCTGGGCACCCACGCGACGGTGCCCGACGTGCCCGGTCTCGTCGCCGCCCGGCCGATGACCCACGTGGAACTGCTGGACCTGGACCGGCTGCCGGAGCACCTGATCGTCATCGGCGGCGGCTACGTCGGGCTGGAACTGGCGCAGGCCATGCGGCGCTTCGGGGCGCGGGTGACCCTCGTCGAGCACGGGCCGCAGCTGGCGGGCCGCGAAGACGCCGACGTCGCCGCGGCCATCCTCGACCTCTTCCACGACGAGGGGATCACCGTCCACCTCCACACACGTATCCACGGGGTCGAGGGGGAGTCCGGCTCCGCCGTGCGCGTCGCCGCCGACGGGCCGGACGGCCCATGTGCGATCGACGGCACCGACCTGCTGGTGGGCGTCGGCCGCACCCCGAACACCGGCGACCTGGGACTGGAGCGGGCCGGCGTGAAGCTCACCGACACGGGCTACATCGCGGTCGACGAGCACCTGGCCACCACGGCGGCGGGGGTGTGGGCCATGGGCGAGTGCGCGGGCAGCCCACACTTCACCCACGTCGCCTTCGACGACTTCCGAGTGGTGTACGACAACCTGCACGGCGGCGGCAGCACCACGACCGATCGACTGGTGCCGTCCTGCCTGTTCACCGACCCAGAGCTGGCGCGGGTCGGCATCGGCGAGACCGACGCCGCGCGCCTCGGCATCGGATACCGGCTGCTCACCCTCCCGATGGCGGCCGTCCTGCGGACCAGGACGCTGTCCGAGCCACGCGGATTCATGAAGATGCTGATCGCCGCGGACAGCGACGAGATTCTGGGATTCACCGCGTTCGGGACCGAAGCCGGCGAACTCATGGCCGCCGTCCAGACGGCGATGACCGGTCGCGTCCCGTACACGGCGCTGCGCGCCGCGATCTTCGCCCACCCCACGATGGCCGAAGGACTCACCTTCCTGCTGAGACAACGCCCCGAAGCACCGCACGGGCGTGCCTGACCACCGTCCGGGCCGCGCGGAAGCAGACTTGACCGTCTCGTCGGCCGGATTCCAGGAGGCTCGTGATGGCTGCGTCCACCGCTCGTATCGACGTCCACCAGCACATCGTTCCGCCCCGGTGGCGCGACGCGCTGGACGAGCGCGGCCTGGACTCGGGAGGCTGGCCGATCCCGGCGTGGTCGACGGCGGACGCGATCGCGATGATGGACCGGCAGAACATCGCCACGGGGGTGCTCTCCGTCACCTCGCCCGGCGTCCACCTCGGCGATGACGCCGAGGCCCGCGCACTGGCCCGCGCCGTCAACGAGTACGGCGCCGAGCAGGTCAAGGACCACCCGTCCCGCATCGGCTGCTTCGCGAGCGTCCCCCTCCCGGATGTCGACGGCGCCCTTGAGGAGGCGACGTACGCGCTCGACGTACTGGGTGCCGACGGCGTGGTCCTCATGTCCAACACGCACGGCCGCTACCTCGGCGATCCCGACTTCGAGCCGCTGTGGGCCGAACTCGACCGGCGCTGCGCCGTCGTCTTCGTCCACCCGGCACAGCCCCCGATGCCGCTGCTCGCCGGCACCCCGGCGCCCTTGGTCGACTACGTCTTCGACACCACCCGCAGCGCGGTGAACATGGTGCTCGCCGGGGTGCTGAGCCGGCACCGCGACGTCAAGGTCGTCCTCTCCCACGGCGGCGGCTTCCTCCCCTACGCGGCGTACCGGTTCTCCGTGCTGACCTCCACGGCCGTCGAGCCGGGGCGTGACGGCGACGAACTCCTGCGCGACCTCAAGAGGTTCTACTTCGA
Source organism: Streptomyces sp. NPDC056161 (assembly GCF_042268025.1). Taxonomy (NCBI): domain Bacteria; kingdom Bacillati; phylum Actinomycetota; class Actinomycetes; order Kitasatosporales; family Streptomycetaceae; genus Streptomyces; species Streptomyces sp. NPDC056161. Next base: position 180,318 of record NZ_JBHJUV010000013.1, on the reverse strand, counting down.
CACCGCACTGGCCTCCGGCCCCAGCGCGCTGCCCTCCCTGCTGGCCTTCGCCGAACCCGGCCACATCCTCTACGGCAGCGACTGGCCCTTCGCCCCCGAGGCGGCCGGAAGCCGGTTCAACCACTATCTCGACACCGCGCCCGGCATCGATCCCGGCCAGGCGCACGCCATCGGCCGCGGCAGCGCCGAAGTACTCTTCCCACGCCTCGACGGACTCGGGTGACTGTCTCCCGCCCGTAGCACTCCGCCCGCCGCTCACCGCACAAGTGCCGGCCGGTCGGGGGCGGGGCCGGGCAGGAATCCCGTACGGGTGAAGTGGCGCACGTGGCGGTGGAAGACCTCCTCGTCCATGGGCCGCAGGGCGACCCCGTGCGCCCGTGCCGCGGCCTGCCCGGCGCTCCCGTCGAACCGCAGAGCCGCACTGCTGTGCCCCACCATCTCCGGAGCCATCACCCCGAGCAGCGGGAACGCCGTGTTCCGCGGGTCCTTCTCGACGGCCCGGCTCCACTCGGCCAGTGACATCGGGGCCAGCCGGTATCCAAGCCCGGCCAGGTGACCGGCCAGTTCCGTGAGCGGGATCTCCACGCCGTGGGCGAGATGGACGGTCGGGGCGGGCGCCGGGTTCAGCGAGAGGGCGACGATCGCCGCGCTGACGTAGTCGACGGGCACCAGGTCGAAGCCGATGCCCGCGTCGGCGGGGTAGCCGCCCACCTCCACGCAGCCCTTCAGCAGCAGCCACAGGAAGTCGCCCGGCTGGCACACCCCGGTACGGGTGTCACCGCTGATGCGGGTGGGACGGTAGACCGTCACCGGCAGCCCCCGCTCCCGTGCCTGCCGCACCAGGCTCTCGGCCGCCCACTTGCTCTGCGCGTAACCGTGCCGCAGCCCGTCCACGGCGGGCACCGGCTCGTCGGCGGTGACGCCACGTCCGAGCAGGTGGGCGCCGGAGAACACGCCCACGGTGGAGACGTGGTGCACGGGAACCGCACGGTGCCGGGCGGCGAGGCGCAGCACCTCGGTGGTGCCGGACACGTTCGACGCCGCCAACTCGGCGTACGGAAGCGCCAGGTTGACGGAGGCGCCGCAGTGGTACACGACATCGGCCTCCGCGGCCAGGGCGTCGTACTGCGCCGCGTCGAGACCGAGCGCGGGGCGTGCCAGGTCCCCGGCGACGGCCACGGCGCGCGCCGCGGTCTCCTCGGTCCACACCCCGTGCCGCTTGGCCGCCTCGATCAGCCGGTGCCGCGCGTGCCCGGCGTCCGCGGCCCGGACCAGGCAGTGCACCGTGGCGTCGGTGCGCCGGATCAGCTCGCGCAGGACGAACCCGCCGAGGAAGCCGGTCGCGCCGGTCAGCAGGACCCGCTCGGGCGCCGCCGGAGACGTCCCCGCCCCGGGGCCGGGGACCACGTCTGCGGGCAGCCGCGGGTCGGCGACCGCGGCCGGACGCCGGGCGGCGGCGTCCGACTCCACGAGCGCGGCCAGCCCGGCGACGGTCGGCGAGCCGTAGACCGCGTCGAGTCCGAGCCGCACCCCGAACTCCTCCCGGAGCCTGAGCATCAGCCGCGCCCCGAGCAGCGACTCGCCGCCCAGGTGGAAGAAGTTGTCGTCCGGGCCGATGACGGCGGCGTCCCGGCCCAGGAGCTGCGCCCACAGGGCGGTCAGCCGCCGCACGGTCGGGCCGGCCGGCGCCGTGTTCCGGCGGGGTGCGGGCAGTGCCCGCGGCGGCCTGCGCGCCAGGGCCGCGCGGTCGGTCTTCCCGCTCGCCGTCCGCGGGAACGCGTCGACCGCGGTGATGCCGTCCGGCACCAGATGGGCCGGCAGCCGCGTGCGCAGTGCCGCGCGCACGGTGTCCGGGGACAGCTCCGCGCCCGCGGCCGGCAGGTAGTGGGCGGCCAGCCGGGTGCCCGCCGAGGTGTCCGAGGGCAGGGCGACGACCACGGCGTCGGCCACGCCGGGCACCTGCTTGAGGACGGCCTCGACCTCCTGGGGCTCCACCCGGTACCCGCGGATCTTCACCTGGTCGTCGGCGCGCCCGAGGAAGGCGATCGTGCCGTCCGGCAGCAGCCGCCCGATGTCCCCGGTGCGGTAGTGCCGTTCCCCGCCCGGACCGGTCACGAAGCCGCCCGGGAGCGCGGCGGCCTGCCCGAGATAGCCTTCCGCCACCGGCACCCCGGTGACGCAGATCTCGCCCGGCACCCCGATCGGCAGCGGGTTCAGTGCCCCGTCCCGTACGTCCACCCGCGCGCCGTCGATCGGACGGCCCAGGCTCGGCCGGTCCGGCCAGGACGCGGGGTCGCCGGTGAGCCGCAGCGCCGTGACGACATGGGTCTCGGTGGGGCCGTACTGGTTCTGCAGGCTCGCCCGCGTCAACTCGGCGAACAGTCGGCGCAGCGCCGGGGTGACGAACAACTGCTCGCCCGAGGTGAGGACTTCACGCAGCGAGTCGAGGAACCGGCCCTCCGCGCCGGCGTGTTCGGCCAGCTGTTGCAGCGCGACGAACGGCAGCACCAGCCGCTGCACGCGCTGCTCGCGGAGCAGGGCGAGGAGTCGGAGCGGATCCCTGCGGGCCGCCTCGTCGGCGACCACCAGGGTGCCACCGGCGGCCCAGGTGGCGAACAGCTCCTGGAAGGCCACGTCGAAGGTGAGCGGCGCGAAGTGGAGGGTGCGCGCCGCGGGCCCGCACGCGGAGTCGCGGCGCTGCCAGTCGACGAGGTTGGCCAGTGCGCGGTGCGCCATGGCCACACCCTTGGGACGGCCGGTCGAGCCGGACGTGTAGAGGACGTAGGCGAGGGCGTCACCGGACACCGCCGGCAGCCGCACGTCCGGCGCGGGCCGCGGCAGCCGGTCGAGGACCAGGACCGGCACGTCGGGCCGGGCGGTGCGCAGCGCCTCGGCGTGCGCCGCGTCGCTCAGCACGGCACTCGCTCCGGCGTCCCGCAGGACGAACGCGGTACGCGCGGCGGGCTGTGCCGCGTCCAGCGGCAGACAGGCCGCCCCGGCGCGCAGGATGCCCAGCACCGCGACCGCGTGGTCGGGGGAGCGGTCCATGCACAGGGCGACGCGCTGCCCGGCGTGGCCCAGGGCGGTCAGGGCCGCGGCCACCCGGTCGGCGCGGGCGTCCAACTCCCGGTAGGTCACGACGCGGTCGCCGTGCACGATCGCGGGCCGCTCGGGGTCGGTGGCCGCGTGCGGCCCGACGACGAGGTGGGCCAGGGGTGGTGCCGCAGGCGGTCGCGGCCCGGTGGCCCACGCGTCGACCCGGGACCGTTCGTGCGGCGCCATCACCTCCAGGTCGGTGAGCGCGGTGTCGGGCCTGCCCACGGCGTCCGCGAGCAGCGCGGTGAACCGGTCGGCGACCAGCCGGGCCGTCGCCGGGTCGAACAGGTCGGCGGAGTACTCCAGGAAGCCGCGGTAGCCGTCACCGTCGGGGACGAGGTTCAGGAACATGTCGAACTTCGACCGGCCGCTGTGCCGGTACCAGCGCTCCGCCGTGACGCCCGGCAGGCTCAGGCCCTCGCCCACCTCGTCGTCGAGGGTGAGCACGACCTGGAACAGCGGGAAGCGACCCAGGACGCGTTCGGTGCCGAACTCCCGTACGAGATGTCCGTACGGGATGTGCCGGTGCCGGACCGCGGTCCAGACCGCCGACTTCACCGAGGCGATCAGGTCACGGAAGGTGTCGCCGTCGCCGATGCGCTGCCGCAGCGGCATGACGTCGGTGAGGCAGCCCACCAGTGACTTGACCTCCGCACCGGTGCGCCGTGAGACGGGCGTGCCGAGGACCACGTCGTCCTGGCCCGACAGCCTGCCGAGCAGCGCCGTCAGAGCCGACATCAGCACCACGAACGGGGTGGCGCGCTGTGCCCGTGCCAGCTTCCGCAGCGCGGTGCCCGTCGTGCCGTCGACGGTGAACCGGATCTCGCCGCCCCGGTGGCTGGGCCGGGCGGGCCGCGGCCGGTCCGCGGGGAAGGTCGACTCGTCCGGAGCGTCGGCGAGGACCGTCCGCCAGTGGTCCAGGTGGTCCGGGGAGGTCACCGCGTCGTCCCGCCGCTGCCGCTGGGCGTACGGTCCGAACTGCAAGGGGATCTCCGGGAGCCGCGCGGGACGCCCCTCGACGGCGGCGCGGTAGGCGGCGCCGATCTGCTCGTCCAGCAGCCGGGCGCTCCAGCCGTCCATCACGGCGTGGTGCACGGCCAGCGCGAGGACCGCCTCGTCGGTGGCGGCGCAGTCGGCGTCGTCCGGTTTGGCGTCCGTCCCGCTGTCCGTCCTGCCGTCCCCTTTGCCGCCCGCTTTGCCGCCCGCTTTGCCGCCCGCTTCGCCGTCCGTGATCCGCAGCAGCGTGGCCCGCAGCAGCGGCGGCCGGTCCAGCGGCACGGGCCTGGTGACGGCCCGCAGCACCGCCGCGTCCAGTTCCTCGCGCGTCACCCACCGCTCGTCGACCGTGACCGGCCGCGGCGGGAACACCGTCTGCACGGTCGCGCCGTCCCGGGTGCCGAGGCTGCTGCGCAGCGCTTCCTGGTGGGCGACGACCGCGGTGAGGGCCGCCTCGACCGCGAACGTCTCGACCCGACCGCGCAGATGGTGGATCCACGACTCCAGATACCGCGACTGCCCGCCGGGCTCCTGGGCTCCGCCGGCCGCGTCGGGCCCGGTAGCCGGGTCGGGCCCGGTAGCCACGTTCGGCCCAGCAGTCACGTCGGGCCCGGTAGTCGCATCGGGCCCGGCAGCCGCGTCCGCCGCTTCGTGGAACTGGTCCTGGAGCCAGATCGACTCCTGCTCGAAGGACATGGGGTAGGTGGGCAGTCCGGCCGGTTCCTGCGACGTCACTGACGAACTCCTCCGTGCGCGTGCCGGCCGACCGGTGCCTCAGCTTCCGCCATTGCTTCGGTGAGCGCGGCCCGGTCGGGTTTTCCCTGGTCCGTGTAGGGGAGCGCGGCGCGTCTGAGCACACGCCGCGGCACCATGTAGGCGGGGACCCGGCGGGCCAGCGCCGCGCGGAGCAGGCGCGGTTCCAGTACGGGCTCGTGCGCCGGGTCGGCGGTGTAGAAGAGGGACATCCCGGTGTACGTGCCGTCCGGACCGGCCACCGGTACGGCGGCGCAGTCCCGCACCCCGGGCACCTCCCGGGCGTGCGCCTCGACGTCGCCGGGTTCCAGACGGTGGCCCGCGACCTTCACCTGGAGGTCCTGGCGCCCCCGGTAGTGGAGCACGCCGTCGTCGTCCAGCGAGCCGAGGTCTCCCGTGCGGTAGACACGTGTGGGGACGCCGTCCACGGGCACCTCCACGAACACCGCGGCGGTCGCGTCCGCGTCGCCCAGGTATCCGTCAGCCAGGCCCTCGCCGGCGAGACAGATCTCGCCCGTCACACCCGGCGGTACCTGCAGGTCACCGTCGAGCACCAGCACTCGGGTCCGCGGTACGGGAGTGCCGACGGGTATGCCGGTGGGTATGTCGCAGTCGGCTGCGCGGACCCGGTGTGCGGTGGCGAACACGCAACTCTCCACCGGCCCGTACCCGTTGACGAGGGCGATGCCGGGGTGTGCGGCCAGGAACGCCCGCACATGGGGGACGGACAGCCGTTCACCGCCGGTGATCACCTGGGTGAGGCCGGTGAAGCAGCCGGGGTCCTCGTCGACGAAGAGGTTGAACAGCGACGCGGTCAGCCACACCGTGTCCACCCGGTGCCGCTCCGTCAGGGCGCGCAGCCGACGCGGCATGAGGTACTCGCCCTCGGCGATCACCGTCGTGCCGCCGGTCGTCAGCATGGACCAGACTTCCAGGCCGTACGCGTCCCAGGACGCCGGAGCCGCCTGCATCATCACGCGGCCCGCCCCGAACGAGGCGAATCCGGGTGGGGTGAACAGGCGGGTGGTCGCCCGGTGCGGCGACAGGACGCCTTTCGGGGTGCCGCTGGTGCCGGAGGTGAAGAACAGCATGGCCGTGGCCGAACCGTCCCGCGGCAGGGAGACCGGCGACGGCGCCGGCGACGGCACCGGCCCGTCGGCGGGGCCGTGCGGGAGGGGTTCGTCGAGGGCCGGGGGCCGCCACCAGGGTGTGCCGGCGCCGGCCTGCGGCTGGTCGGCCACCACCACCGGCGGTGCCGTGGCCGCGATCAGACGGGTGAGGCGTTCCTCGGGCCAGCGCGGATCGAGAGCGGCGTAGGCGGCTCCGCACTTCAGGACGGCGAGCAGCGCGGTCACCAACCGCGGCGAACGCGGCAGCAGGACGGGGACGACGGTCCCGGGTCCGGCGCCGCGTTCCGCGAGGGCGGCGGCCCACGCCTGGGCGCGGGCGTCGAGTTCGCCGTAACTGAGGGAGACGTCCGTGCCGACGACCGCCGTCGTGCCGGGCCGCAGCACGGCCTGCCGGGCGACGGCCTCGTGGACGAGCCGGGACGCGGCCGGTCCGGCCGCCGAACTTCCCCCGGTCACAGGGGAGTTCTCCGCCGCTAAGCCTCCGGCGGGTTTCACCGGCCCGCTTCCTGCGCCGGGTCCATCGCCCGTACCCGGGCCACGAAGTCCCGGAACGTGTCGGTGTCGAAGACCGACTCGGGGGAGACCTCGTATCCGGTGATCCGCTCGATCCGCGCGCAGATGCGCATGGCCTGCAAGGAGGTGCCGCCGAAGTCATAGAAACTGGAGTCCGGCAGCACGTCGTCGACCTCCAGGATCTCCGCCCAGATCCCCGCTATCTCTTTCTCCACGTCCAAGTACGCTACAGCACCTCACCACGCTTGTTCGGAGAGTGTGCAGGAGAGGGAAGAGACATGTCTCACCGAAGCCGGCCCCCCGAACGTCTGCCTCCTGGGTGACCCTGCTCTACCCTGACCCGCCTGGCTCTGCCGCCACCCGGGCGGTCGCGGATCTCCTGTATGTGAGGCGGGGCCGAGCGCGTGGGTCGGGGGGCGCTCGTCGACGGCGCCTCCCGTCTCCGGCGGCCGGGCCGGAGACGGGAGGACCAGGAGAGTCGGGGACCGGGAGAGCAGGGAGGGCAGGCGGAGCCGGGAGGGTCCGGGGCTCCCTACCGGGCCGTCAGGAACTCGTCCAGGGACAGGGCGCGGTTCACGATGCGGGTGTCACCGACGTTGCCGTGGAAGACGATGTCGATGGCGCTCCCGCTCTCGTGGCCGCCCAGCAGCCAGGGCAGCCCGAGCGAGGTGAGGCCGATCGACACCCGCTTCGGGTTGTCGACGACCGGAGCACCGTCGACGTACAGCCTCGTGTACCGGCCGTCGTTGACCACCGCCAGGTGCCACCACTTGAGTTCCACCAGGCCGTGACCCCAGTTGGTCGTCGGGTAGGTGTTGTTCAGCGGGTAGTGGTTGAACTGCGGCTCACGGCCGTTGTTCGAGATGGCGAACTGGACCAGGGCGTCGTTCGGGTCGGTGTTCTTGCCGTGCTTGCCGGCGGCCCCGGCGGAGCCGCGACGGCTGAGTATCGACGCCCAGCCGTTGTTGCCCGAGTCCCAGTCCAGCGGCATCATCACGAACGTCTCGAAGGTGTACCCGGACCTGAACGTCTCGGTGTTCAGCGGCGCCTTCGGCCCCGTGGTCAGGTACGTGCCGTGCACCGGGTTCCGGCCACCGGCGAACTTCAGGCTGGCGTGGCCGGGCTGGTCGGGGTGGTGGTCGGCGGACCAGGTCAGCGCGTCGGCGGCCGTGCCCGGCACGGTCACCGCCGTCAGGTCGTTGCCCTTGCCGGTCAGGTCGCGGACCGTCTGGCCCGCGCTGAGCGGGGTACCGGGCGCGCCCTGCCCGTCGAAGCGCCAGTACGCCAGCGTGCCCTTGACCAGCTCCTTCTCGGCCGGGCGGGCGGGCCGGACCGGAACCGGGATGAAGCTGGAGAACCGCTCCTCGAAGTCGATCGCGATCGAGAAGTCGTCGACCGGGCCGGTGATCCGGGCGTGCTCGGCGGCCAGTTCGTTGCGGGACTCCGGGTCCTGGGCCAGGATCCACGGGTTGATCGTCTCGACGTCGATCGTGTTCCGGGCCAGGTCGAAGTGGTACAGCCGGATCATGCCGCCGCCGCCGAAGTAGCGGTTCTGGTAGTTCGTGATGTGCATGTGCACGTCGTTGCCAGCGGTGTTCTTCTTGGTGGTGCGCCCGGACGGCCAGTAGTGGCCGTTCAGGGTGAGGAAGATCTGGTCGTTGTCCTTGATCAGTTTGTCCCAGATCGTCTCACCGTACCCGGAGAGGGCGGCGTTGTTCTCCGGGTCGCCCGACTCGTACGGGAAAACGTTGTCATCGTAGTCCGAGTAGACGATGTCGTGGGCCGTGAGGATCACCGGCATCTTCGGGTGGGCCTTGATGACGTCGTTGGCCCACGCGAAGCCCTGGTCGGTGGTCCGCCAGTCCAGGGCCAGCACCAGCCACGAGCGGCCGGCGGCCTGGAAGATGTGCGCGGTGTTGTAACCGGTCGCGTCCGACCCGGCGAACGTCTTCGAGTGCTTGAACCGCTTGGGGCCCAGGGTCTGCAGGTACGACGTGTCGCCGCGGCTGTCGTCACCGGACACGTCGTGGTTGCCGGCCACCACGCTGTACGCGGCACCGTGCGCGTCCAGCAGCGCGAACGCCTTGTCGACCTGCTGGAACGACGATGCGTCGGCGTCCTGCGTCAGGTCACCGAGGTGCGTCATGAAGACAATGTTGTCGCCGTTGTCGCCGTTGGCGCCGCCGTTTCCGCTGTTCCCGCTGTTGTTGATGATGTAGCGGAACGACTCCTCCTGCGGCGTCCGGTTGACGCTGTCCTGGCTGCCCCAGTACAGGAACTGGGTGTCCGGCATCACCGCGAGGGTGAACTGGAGGGCGGTCGCATCCGGTCTCCAGGTGCCGATCCGGCCGCCCTTCGCGGAGTCCGCGGCGAACGCGGGCGTCGCACCGAACGTGGACGCGCCGACGCCCGCGGCTGCCGCTCCCGCACCGGCCAGCGCCGCGTTGCGCAGGAAACCTCGGCGGTTCTGCCCGGCCGCATCGTGTGACGAATGGTCACCATGTGTGCACATAGGGGTCCTTCCGGGGTGGATACTGCAAACGAAATGAAGCTAATCGGAAGTGGCCCAAGCCGGGCAGACGTGAGATGACCAGCGGAGATCAAGTGTCTGTCCAGGTCTGAAGCGCAAGCCGAACTGTGACCCGGAGCTGATCTCATGTGTGCAGACAGCAACTAAAACCCCTCCGGTGGCGGGAACGTTGCCGGGACTGGCGGAGATCCGTCTCCAGGCTCAACCGGCCCCAGCACTGGCTGCTGACCCGATTCCTGAAGTGGAGCATGTGCGTCGTCGCCCTCTACGGCGCAGGCGGCCTCCTCCTGGGCTGGACGGTTTCCTACGACGTCCTCGTGGGGATCACCTCCCCCGCCGGCACCCCGTTCCCCGTCTACGCCTGGTTCCGGTCCCTGACCGGCTGGCTCGTCGTCCCCGCCCTCGTCGGCGGCGCCACCGGCTACCTGGTCAACCGGGAGATCGACAAGCGGCGACGAGTGCCCGAGGACGACCTGCTGGAGCAGATGATTCATCGGGGCGGTGATGCGCGGTACCGGACAGATTCCCGTCTACCGCGAGAGCACCGACGCGCTCAGCGCCTCCCGGGCCGCGATCGACGCGGTGGAGGGCGGCGAGTGCGTCACGTTCTACCCCGAGGGCACCCTCACCCGCGACCCCGACCAGTGGCCCATGGTCGGCAGGACCGGCGTCGCGCGGGTGGCCCTGCAGACCAGGTGCCCGGTCGTCCCCATCGCCCAGTGGGGCTGCAACGAACTGCTGCCGCCGTACGCCAAGAAGCCCGACCTGCTGCCGCGCAAGACGCACCACGTGCTCGCGGGCCCGCCGGTGGACCTGTCGCGCTTCTACGGCCAGGAGATGACCGCGGACGTCCTCAGGGAGGCCGCCGAGGTCATCATGGCTGCCGTCACCGGCCTGCTGGAGGAGATCCGCGGCGAGAAGGCCCCGGTCCGGCCCTACGACCCGGTCCGGGCTCGGACCGAGCAGCGGGGACAGCGGGGACAGCGGGGGGCCAAGGCCCTGGCGCGGCAGAAGAAGGGCCAGGGGAAGCGGGGCGGCCGGGGCGGCTGAGGGCAGGGGCGACCGGCGCCTCAGTACGGTGTTCTCGTGGGCGGGGTCCGGGAGTTCGGCACGCCGGTCCGCCGGTCCGCCGGTCCGCCGGTCCGCCGGTCCGCCGCGAGCGTCGGCTACCGGCCGGCGGCCAGGAACGGCAGGACGACGTCGGCCATCTCGTCGGGTACTTCCTCGGCCAGGTCGTGGCCGGCGTCGAAGACGTGCCCGATGACGTCGTGGGCCATGAGCCGCATCTGGGCCTCGTTGCGGTCGCCGATGAAGGCCGCGCCGCCGAGCGCCAGCACCGGGATGTCCAGTTTCTTCCGCGCGGCCTGCCGGTTCTGTTCGGCGTCGACGAGCATCGCCCGGTAGATCGAGAGCATCGCGCGGATGCCGCCCGGCAGGGAGTAGCAGCGTACGTATTCGTCGACCGCGTCGGGGGTGGCACTGTCGGGGCGGCTGCGCTCGTTCTTGATCATGTAGGTGATCAGCTCGCGTTCGTGCCCGGCGATCAGCATCTCGGGTACGTCGGGCTGGAAGTAGAAGCCCAAATGCCACAGGTGCAGGCCGCTGGAGACGTTCGCGGGGGTGAGGGCCGTGTGGTCCTCGAAGCCGAATCCGGGAAACAGGGCCTCCACGAACACCAGGGAGGTGACGTCGCCGCGGTGACGGGCGGCCAGCTGATAGCCGATCACCGCTCCCCAGTCCTCGCCCACCACGGCGTACGTCTCGTGGCCGAGGCGGCTCATCAGCTCGGCGATGTCGTCGCTCATCGTCGCGGAGTCGTAGCCGTCCGCGGGGCGGGCGGAGTCGCCGAGACCGCGGAGGTCCGGTACGACGACGGTGTGGTGGGGCGTCAGCCGCGGGAGGAGGTGGCGCCAGTGGTAGCCGGTCTTGGGCACGCCGTGCAGCAGCACCACCGCGGGGCCGGACCCGGCCGTCCGGTAGTGCAGACTCGTTCCGTTGACGGGGGCACGGCCCGTGCGGACGGGCGTTCCGTCATGGTCGTACATCATGTTCTCTCCGGTTTGCCGGTGTCTTTCTGGAACGTTCGATACAGATTGCGGGCATGGAAAAGTCAGCCGAGGGCGGCCAGCGCGACCTCCACGAGGGGTTCGAGGGTGCGGGGGTCGGGTGTGATCTTCGACGAGACCAGAAGTCCGTTGAGGAAGGTGACGAGGAAGGCGGCGGTGGTGTGCGGGTCGTGGCGGGCCGCGATCTCGCCCCGCTCCACCGCGGCGCGCAGTATCTCGGTGAGTGCGTCCCGGCCGGCGTCCTGCATGTCCCGCACGATGCGCCGGATCGACGGGTCGTGCGGCAGCCGTTCGCACGCGGCGTTGACCGCGAGGCAGCCCCGGCCGCCCTGCCCGACGGCGATGCGGACGCGTTCCGTCAGCAGCGCGCGGATCGCGGAGCGGGCGTCCGTCCCCTCCTCCAGGCTGCGCAGGGCCGCCGCCGCGAGGGTGGCGCGGTAGTGCTCCAGTGCGGCCCGGTACAGGCCGTCCTTGTCGCCGAACGCGGCGTACAACGACCCCTGTCCGATCCCCAGGTGCTGGGTCAGGTCGCGTACCGAGGTCGCCTCGTAGCCGTTCGCCCAGAACAGGTCCATGGCGCGGCTCACCGCCGCCTCGGTGTCGAATTCCCGGGTCCTTGCCATGACCTCACCGTACCTTATCTGGATCGATCGCTCAAGAAATGTAGGTCGCGGACCGACGGGGCGTTGAGCCGCAGGTGTGTCTCACGGGCCTCGTCGCCGGTTTCCTCCTCGGGCCGCCGTGGCGGATCGCGCGGGCGTGGCGCCGACGGAACTCCTGCACGGTGAGCTGCCGGTTCGTCGAACGCCGGTAGCTGTCGTGGACCGGGTCGGCCGGCGGGAGCACGTGTGCAGGTGCGCGAGTGCGCACACCTCGGCGCGCCTCGGGCTCCCTTCCTGGCCCGGGGGGACTACGAGGGCGTCGACGCCGCGGGCAGGGCCGCCGTCGTCCGCTGGGACTCCGACGACGAGGACACCGCCGACGAACAGATCAGAGCCGCACAGCGGGCCGGTGTGAAGCTGCTGCTGTTCGTCAACGACCTCGACGTCGTGCGGCCCCGCATCAACGACGCCGTGGCGCCCCCGGTCCGCACCGGTGACGAGATCGACGTGACCCTGCCGTCCTGGGGCGACTCCGGCGGCAACCACGCCAACTGGACGCCCTTCGGCAGCGGCGGCACCACCCAGGAGACCCGTCTCTGCCGTGACCGGACCTTGGTCGCCGAGGGCGGCAGCGCACTGACCGCGACCGTACCGTCCCCGAAGGAAACCTACCGTCTGGTGCACGAGGCGACCCGCACCGCCACGGCCGCCTTCCCCTGTTCGACGGCCACCCGCACGGAGTGGACCTTCACCTCGGCCCGGCCCCGCACCGTGCAGGACAGCGAGCAACTTCCCCTGGTCCAGCTCGACTACACCCTGCCCACGTCCGACGACGGCAAGGCGGCCGCCGACGCGCCACTGCTCGTCCCGCCGGCGCACCTGACCGGCGGCCCGGACTCCGCGCCGCGCGTCGCCAAGGTCGAGGTGTCCTACGACGACGGCGCCACCTGGACCACCGCACGGTTGCAGGACCGGGGCCACGGCACAGCGGGCGTCGCACTGCACGCCCCCGCCTCGGCCCAGTACCTCACGCTGCGCGTGCAGGCCGGTGACGGCCGCGGCAACACGGTCACGCAGACCGTCGTACACGCCGTGGGAATCACCGGATGACCCGGCCCTGACGGCAGCCGACCGCCCGACCGCCCGGCGATCCTCCAAGGTCGCCGGGCATCCTGCGGGCCGCCGGACGGCTGGTCGGGGGAGTGGCCGCCGCGACTCCGGCGGCCGGTGATCCGGAGTCCGCGGGCTACGAACTGGTGGCCGAGACCGTGGCCAGCCTGCCCCCGCTGATCGAACGCGGCACCATCGCCACCCGGGCGGAGATCGACCCGGACACGCTGCTCGACCGGATGCGTGCGGAGGCCCGTCGCACCGGCGGCGTGTACACCTCCCGTGCAGGTGGTAACACCTGCTACCATCACCGTATGCCGAAGACTCAATGGGGTGCCCGCGTCGACGATTCGGTCAAGGAACTCGCCGCGATCCGGGCGAAGGAGCGCGGTCTGAGCATCGGCGACTACATCGCCGAGCTGGTCCGGGAGGACGTCGCCGGACTGCGCGGGCGCGGCCTGGACGCGGCCCGGACCTTCCTCGACGAGTACCAGAGCGTCTTCGACGAGGCCGAGGAAGCCGACCGGCGGGCGGAGCCCAGGGGGGCGCACGCCGCGTAATGGATCTGCACATCGACGTCCCCTGGATCCTTCAGGTCGCGGAGATCGCCGGCGCCGCGGACCCCGCCCCCGAGGACTACGGCATCCCGGTCGCCGCGGTCGCCTGCCACCGGGCGGAACTGCTCGAACAACGCGTCTACGACGGCGCCTACGAGCGGGCCGCCGCCCTGGTCCACGTACTCGGCCGGTGCCGCTGGCTGGAGCGGTCCAACCTGGCCGTCGCCGCGGCGACGGGTGTGATGTACCTGGAGGCGTCCGGCATCCCGGTCAAACCCGGTTACCACGACGCCGTCGCCCTGCGCGACCTGCTGCGTGACCCCTCCTGCACCGCGGCGCGCATCGCCGCACTGCTGCGCGGCTGGCCGCGCTCCGCCTGACCGGCGGCCCGTCCGGCGGTCAGGTGCCGCCGTGGTCCGGGGTCTTCATGAAGTCGCCGGGTTTGTACTTGCGGTCGAAGAACGCCTGTTCCGGGCCGTACCAGCGGATGAGGGCGAACCAGCCGCGGCCCGGGACGGTCCTGATCCAGTTCCCGGCGCCGTGGGGCGCTTCGGGTCCGGTGTGGATGGTGATCGATCCGTCCTGGTTGAGGGCGATGTCGTTCATGCCGTTGAGGGAGGGGCCTGGATGAAGGCGTCGAGGGTGCGGAAGTAGGACAGATCGCGCGGGTACAGGGCGTCGGCCGGGATGTCGGAGGCGTGCACGAAGCGCATCGGGGCGGCGTCGCCGTGCAGCGGGCGGATGCGGATGCCCTCGATCGCCGCGACACCCGGTGACAGGTCGTCGACCGAGTGGAAGAAGCCGCGCAGCAGGAAGAAGATGCCGTCGGTGCGGCTGCGGTAGACGAAGTGGCCGTCGTACTCGCCTGCTCGCTCCGGCCGATGGCCGTCGGGGACGATGAGGTAGGTGCCGCCCTGCCCCCGGTCGGGGCCGGGCAGGCCGATGTCCCCGCGGTACTGCACGCCGTTGATGACCGGTCCCTCAAGAGGCCGGTGCCAGAAGTCGTCCACCAGGCCCTGGATGCCCGGCGGGGCCTCGACGACGAGCGGACCGGTCCGGCTCAGGTCGGCGAACGCCAGCCCGTAGATCACGTCGCAGTTCGGGGTGGTGATGAGGGTCCTGGGTTTCAGTCGTTTCTCGAACACCGCCACCACCTGGTAGCCGTGGCCGAACTCGGCGCCGAGGCCGTCCCGCATCGCGCACATGTTCACCGTCGGCAGCGCCCACAGGTACGCCTGCACGGCACGCTGGAAGAACAACTCGTCCCGCAGTGTGCGTGCGCTCTCATCCGTGGGGTGCCCGCCGGTGAACGGCAGTGAGGCGAGGTCCTGGTAGTGCTCGACGGCGGACGGCATGGGTGTGCACCTCCGGTGCTGGTGGGAAGCCGGGCAAACCGGGCAGGCGGGGCATGGGCGAGCAGTCGGCACAGGCGGGGGAGAGAGACGGTGGGGTCAGTGCGGTGTTCTGACGACTGCCGGGGGCTGCCAAGTCCCGTCCAGGGCCGCCGGGCCGGGCCAGTACGCGCGCAGGTACAGCGAGAAGCGGCCGGCGGGGGCCGGAAGCCAGTTGGGCAGATCGTCGCGCGCGGGCGGGCGGGCCCCGGCATGCAGGGTCAGGGAGCCGTCGTCGGCCCGGCGCAGGTTCGTGTTCTTGGTGCCCAGCGAGTAGCGGTGCAACTCGTTGGGGTGGAAGAAGTGGTGCTCGTCGTAGAGCGTCACCGACCAGAAGCCCCGCACCGGGGGAAGCGCGTCGGCGGGGAAGGTGAGCGTATAGCTGTGTTCCCCGATGAGAAGTTCCCCGGTGTCGTCCTGGTCCTGATAGAAGTACGCGGTCTCGGAGGGCGGGTTGACGAAGATGTTGGCCTTGCCCATGGCGGTACGGCTGAGGTAGTCGCCGCCGAAGGCCGCGCCGTTGCGCTGGGTGCTCCAGTGGTGGTCGAGAGGCACGCCGATGTTGCGGAACTCGAACAGCTTCCGTACCAGCGTGGCGTCCGCGTCGGCCGCGGTCTCCCGCAGCACCGTGGCTGCCCGAGGGCTGCGGCCGGCCTCGTCCAGGAGCGAGCGGAGCACCCCGTACAGGGCCTCTTCGCCGGGGCGTGGCGGGACCTCGTCCAGGACCACCGGGAGGGTGTCGAAGAAGACGGCCGGGTCCACCCACCGGGTCTCCCGCTGCCCCGTGGTGGCATCCCCCGCCGGGTGGACCGGAGCCTGCGACCAGTCGGTCGTGCGCAGTTCACCGGTGTACTCGTCGAGGGGGTAGGCCATGATCCGGTTCACCAGTGGCTGGATCGCGGCACGGTCCTCTTCGGTGTCGTTCATGAAGACCCGCGGGATGCACGCGGCGATCCGGGTGTCGAACCGGAAGACCGCTTGGACACCGTCCGGCACCAGGCCGTCCCACCCGGTGGGCGCGAGCAGGTAGCAGCCCGGCTTCGTGTCGTACATCGCGCCGAGCCGCGCGAACGCCTCCGTACGCTGGTCGACTGCCTGGTAGACCCAGAACCGGCCGCCGAAGTCCGGGACCTGTACCACCGACGGCCCGCGCCGCGCGTCCAGGATGCCCAGACCGTAGACCACGTCCTGGTTCGGGCAGGCCACGACCCGTTCCTGCGGCAGGATGTAGTCGTGCAGCATCCCCAGCGAGCCCGGCGGGGCGGCCGGGACCACACCGCCCAACAGCCCGGGAGCGGGCACCCGCTCCATGACGGCGAGCCGGTTGTGCATGTTCACCAGTGGCCAGCCCCACAGGTAGGCGACCTGGCCCAGGGCGCGCAGGTACTCACCGGTCATCCGTGACCCCGGGACCGGAGGCGCGAGGCCGGCAGGGTCGGCGGAGGTGAAGGGTGGCATGTGCCGACCATAAGGACGCCGGACCGTCGGCACCCCGCGAGCTACGCCATCCGGCTCCCCCGCACTCACGTTCCGGCCGGTCCCCCGCGCATCCGGGTGTCCGGCGGTTCGGTGGTCGCGCACGGGCACGAACATCCCGACGACGTCTCAGGCGAGCCAACAGGGCCGCAGCGGATTCGCCGGGCGAGTACGTGGGTTCGCCGGGCGAGTACCGGCGACGGGCTCGGTGGCTCAGTGATGCCGTGGTCCTCGCCCCTGCCGTGCAACCGTGCAACCGAACAACAATGCGTTGTCCGGTTGCACGGCGGGGATAGAGTGACGACATGGCTCACGACGCGCAGGACGACGCCCGCGGGCGGCTGTCCGCACTGGAGGACGGGCCCGTCGCCGAGCGGGGCGCGGCCCGCCGGCTGGAGGAGGACGTGGCGCTGCTGGGGCGGCTGCTGACGGCCGCCGCCGGACACCGGCGGCACGACGGCCCGCCCGCCGACGTCACGGTCGACGACATCGGCGCCGGGCTGAGCCTGTTCGAGGACATGCGCGTGGCGCTGGACCGGCTGGAGACGCAGGTGGTCATCGAGGCCCGGCGGCGCAGCATGGACTGGCGGCAGATCGCCCGGCACCAGGGGCTGAACTCCTCCCAGGCCGCGTCGCAGCGCTACCAGCGACTGATGACCCGCCTGGAAGAGATCCGCCAGGGCGTCCGGTAGGGAAGGGGAACACCGGTGACGGACCAGCCGCAGGAGTTGTTCGCCGCGGTCGACTCGCTGCTCGCCGCGGTCGACGGTGGCACCGTGCTGCCCGCCCCGGCCGAGCGGGTCAGGCTGCGTGAGGCGGCCGGGCTGACCGAGGCGGCCGTCGCACAGGCCCTCGGGGTGCGGGTGCCGAGCATCCAGGCGTGGGAGGCGGGCCGCGCCGAGCCCAGGGGCGAGCGCCGCGACGCGTATCGACGGCTCCTCGAAGGGCTCGCCCGGCGCTATCCCGCGCCTTCCGCCACTCCTTCCGCCGAGCCTCCCGCCACTCCTCCTGCCACTCCTTCCGACGCGCTTTCCGACGCGCCTCGCCCCGCGCCGCAGTGGAACACGTATGCGCCGGTGGTCGGCGGGGCCGGGCCGCAGACGGCCGACGGAGCCGTCGCCCGCCCGGCGGCGCGCACCACCGGAACCTCCCCGCACCCCGGGCACTCGGTGGCGGCGGACGCCGTCCCGACGCACTCCGTCCCGCGCCCCGGCGGCGATCCCGCCGCCCCGGGTGCGGCCGACGCCGACCCGGACCCCGCCCGGACGCACGCCACCGCGCCGCACTCCGGCGGGAAGCAGCTTGCCGAGAGGCCCACGGCCCCGGGTTCGGCGGCCGCCGGTTCGGCCGGCTCGCACTCCGCCCGGACGAGGCCCGCGCCGCGTCCCGGTGCGAAGAAGACCGCGGCGAAGTACACGGCGAAGTACACGGAGAAGTACACGGAGAAGGCCGCCGCCCCGGGTGCGGCCGACGCCGATCCGCGGTTCGAGAACGGGCCGCTCGCGGTCGTGGACGCCGACGCGGACGGGAAGGTCGTGGCGTACTGCGTAGGCGGCCTGATCCTGGACGTACCCGCGAAGTCCCTCCCGGCCCTGGTCGACTGGACGCTGAAGGAGGCGCGGCTGGGCCAGCCGAAGCTGTCCGGTCCGGGCAAGGACGCCGACCCCCTGCTCGTGCTCACCGACACCGCGCTCCAGCGCTACGGCCTGCCGGTGACCCTCACCGAGGAGGAACGGCTCGCCGGCCGGCTGCCCGAGAACCACCGGGCCGTCAGGCAACTGGCGCGCGCCGAGTGGAAGTTGACGAAGCGCGGGTTCGGGCCGTGGGCGCGGATCTACCGCCCGGCACGTGGCGCGGAGCGTTCGTGCGTGCAGTTGTGCGTCCCGTCCTGGCACGCGCTGGACGCCCGGCACTGGGACGGCGCCGCCGGGCTTCCGCCGGCCGACCTCGCCCGGCTCCTGGGCGTGTACGCGACGCGGGTCATGACGCCGCGCGGCTCGACCGCGGTGACCGGCCTGGAGCTGATGACGGCCCTGCACCCGCCGACCCGTGCGTCCGAACCGGACGCGGACGGCAAGCGGCACAGCGAGCACAACCCCGGCTCGCTGGGCACGGACCCGGTCGACCCGGCGCCCTGCGAGGTCCCCGACGGCCACCCGCTGCTGGCCGGCCTGCCCCGCTTCCACCGCCGTACCCCGGCGGAGGTCCTGGCGGAGGAGGCGTACGACTGGGCGCGTCCGCTCACCGACGCCGAATGCATGAAGCGGTTCCTGGTCGGCATCGACGTCAACATGGCCTTCGCCGCGGGTGCCAACGGCGTGATCGTCGGTCTCGGCGCGCCGGCACACGTCCGACAGCCGGTCTTCGACGCGAAGCTGCCCGGTTCGTGGCTGGTCGACCTGTCCCACGTCGACCTGTCCCGGGTGAAGGCCGGCAAGGAGTGGGCGGACCTGGACTCGGGCCTGCTGCCCAGCCCGTTCACCCCGTCCGGTGAACGGCCGACGGGACCTGCCTGGTACGCGACGCCGACGGTGGCGTACGCGGTGGAGCTGGGGTTCGACGTCGATCCCGTCGAGGCGTACGTCCGCGAGGAGAACGGCCGTTACCTGGACGCCTGGTACAACCGGCTGCGTGACGCGTACGTGGCGACGATGGCCGACCTCGGGGTGCCGGCCGACGTGCCGCCGGAGGAGTTCCTGAAGGCGATGGACGGCCACAGACTGCGCGACCCGCACCTGGCGGTCGTGGTGGCCGCGGTCAAGGCGACGGTTAAGGGCGGCATCGGCAAGCTGCGCGAGCGGCCCCGCGGCGAGGGCTGGAAGCCGGGGCAGCCGTGGCGGGCCCTGGCACGCCCGACCTGGCGCCCGGACATCCGGGCCGCGGTCATCTCCCGCACCCGGGTCAACATGCACCGCAAGATCGTCAAGCATGCGGCGTTCACCGGCCAGTACCCGGTGGCGGTCCTGTCCGACTGCGCGGTGTACGCCGCCGACGGGCCGGGTCCGCTGGACTTCCTGCCGTACCGGGCGGGCAAACCGCTGCCGGGCGGCTGGCGGCTCGGTGTCTCACCCGGCATGGTCAAGCACGAGGGCACCCAGACCGTGCTGTGGGGCGAGGGGGTCCGGGAGCAGTTCGAGTCACCGGAACTCAATCTCGCCCGGTACATCAAGACCGGCGAGGTCACCACCAAGGACACCGGGGAGTAGACCGCGATGACCATGTTCGGGGACGGCCTGGACCAGGCGGTGCAGCGCTCGTTCACCCGCCCCGTCCCCAAGTCGGCCGGTGCGCAGATGCGTTACCTGGTCAAGCAGCTCAAGGGCACGAGGGCGGTCGCCCGACTGCTGGGGATCTCCCAGCGCACCGTCGAACGGTACGTGAAGAACCAGATCAAGAAGCCGCGCCCGGACCTCGCCGCACGCCTGGAGAACGAGGTGCGGAAGAGGTGGCAGCCGCAGGTCCGGGCGAGGGCGCGGCAGCGGGCGGTGACGACCGACGGCATCGTCATCGACACCCGGGCCCGGATCGGCTACACCGCGCCGATCGGCTCCACCGACGACGCCCGCATCCGGCACCTGACCGTCGCGCTGCCACCGCGGTACGCGGCCCGCCTCTTCGACGCCCAGCAGACCGGTGCCGGCGACCAGCAGTTGCAGCAGATCGCGGCCGAAGGGCTCAAGGAGGTCTACTTCCAGGACAGCGGCCGCCGCGCCGGCAGCCTGGAGGAGGTCCGCTTCACGGATGTGGAGCACGTGGAGTTCGACCTGTAGGGGGTCCTTGCGGTCGCGTACGCCTGAGTCGTGTGAGGCGTCGCGTGCAGGGCCGCATGCTGCGACGGCGTGCAGGGCCGCATGCCGTGGTCTGCTCGGTGAGCGTCCTGGCGAGGCCGTCGCGCGACACTCCGGCGTGAACAGCCGTAGTCCTCCAGCCACTTGCGCGGCCCTTAATCGCCTTTCGCGCCTCGCAGAGCGGGAGGTACTGTTCGCGCAGCGAGGACTCACGAGGAGCGAAGACATGGTCGGTCGTCCGAGCACGCGTTGACGTTCGAGGCCGTGCGCGGCCTGTCATCGCGTGCTGCCCTTGACGCGGCACAGCGAGCCTTCCCTTCCCGCTGCCCGAATGGGCCGGTGCGCCTGTCGTGCGCCGGTTGGCGGGTCTCGTCCTAGGTCGTCCCAGGGGTCCCCGTGCCGTCTTCGTCCACCGCTGTGTCCGATTCCGGTCGGCCTTTTCCGTCAAGCCTGTGGCGGGACGGCGACTTCCGCCGGCTCTGGGTGGGCCAGACCGCCTCCCAACTGGGCGAACACGCGAGTCTGGTGGTTCTGCCGCTCTTCGCCGTCCTGACGCTCGACGCCGGCGCCGGCCAGTTGGGCGCCCTGCGTGCGGTGGGGCAGGCGCCGATCCTGCTGCTGTCCCTCTTCGCCGGCGCGTGGGTGGACAGGTGGCGGACCCGCACGCTGATGGTGCTGTCGGACGCCGGTCGGGCCCTGGCACTGGGCGCCGCCGCCGTGGCCGGCCTCCTCGGTGGGCTCGGCCTGCCGGCGCTGCTCGTGGTCGCCTTCGCCGTCGGGGCCCTGTCCGTGTTCTTCGACGTGGCGTACCAGGCGTCCTCGGTACGGCTGGTGAGACGCGATCAGTTGGTGCGGGCCAACAGCGCGCTCGAAGGCAGTCGGTCCGCTGCGCAGATCGGCGGTCCCGCCCTCGGCGGCGCGTTGGTGTCCGTGCTGTCGGCGCCGGTCGCCGCCGCCTCCGCCGCGGTGTTCTTCGCGCTGTCGTTCCTGTCGATCCGACGGATCGGTCGCCGCGAATCCATCCCGGAACACCCGGAACACCCGGAACACCCGGAACGTGCTCCCCGGGTCTGGCGGCGGATCCACGAGGGCCTCCGTTTCGTCGCCGGCGACACCTCGTTGCGTACCGTGTGCCTCGCGTCAGCCGCCTTCCAGTTCTTCTTCGCGGCGGTGATGACCGTCTATCTGCTGTTCCTGCCGCGGGACCTGCACCTGTCGGGCACCGCCGTCGGGCTGGCGCTCGCGGCGACCGGGCCGGGCGCGCTCCTCGGCTCGCTGCTGGCCGCTCGCCTGCCGGGCCGCTTCGGACACGGCGCTGTGCTCGTGACCGCGGCGGTACTCGGCGACGGCGTGTTCCTGTTCGTGCCCGCACTGCACGGCTCCTCCGCGGTGACCGTTCCCGCGCTTCTCACGGTCAACTTCGTCTTCGGGACCTTCAGCCAACTGGTGAACGTCACGATCATGGCCGTCCGGCAGACCGTCACTCCGGACGGGATGCAGGGCCGCGCGGCCGCGACGATCAACTTCGTCGGCATGGGGCTGACCCCGCTCGGCTCGCTGCTCGGCGGCTTCGTCGCGGAAGCGTGGGGGACACGCACCAGCCTCCTGGTGACGGCCGTCGGCATGCTGCTGTCGCCGGCGCTGATGGCCCTGTCCCCGCTCGCCCGCCTGGGACGGACGCTTCCCGCCCCGCGGCAGACCCCGGTCCCGTCGGCGGCCGTCACCCGCCTCGGCCAAGGGGATCCGCGTCGGCTCAGCCTGCGCTGCCCGCGCCGAACCGCAGGCCGTCGAAGAGGATCGCCGTGATCTGCACGGCTTCGTCCTGCCAGCCCTCCGTGGTGTGCATCCCGCAGATGCCCCCCAGCGCGCGCAGCACCGTGCGGCCGCTGACGTCGCCGCGGATGGTGCCGGCCGCCGTGCCCGCCTTGAGCAGGCGATCGAGGGCCGCTGCCATCTGCGTACGGGCGTCGTCGAAGATCGGTGAGTCCGTCGCCATGATGCTCTCCAGCGCGACCGCCATCCCCTTGCTCACGGCCGCGTGCTCCACGAGCAGCAGCAGGAAGTGCCGCAGTGCCTCGTCCGGGGCGTTCTGGTCGAGGAGCTGCGCGGGTGCGGCGCACAGTTCGTCGGCCTCCTGGCGATAGACCTCCTCGACCAGGGCTTCACGGGTCTCGAAGTGCCGGTAGAGCGTCCCGACCGCCACTCCGGCCCGCCGGGCGATCTCTTCCACGTGGGCGTCGGCCTCGCCGGTGAGGAACGCCTCCCGGGCCGCGGCCAGCAGCGCCTCGCGGTTGCGCCGCGCGTCAGCGCGCAGCGGACGTGACGATGGCAACAGTCCTCCATAAGGTGAATCGGACTCCGTTTATGTATGGTTTCCGGAGTCGGGTTCACCTTACTTGAGGAGCACTTCCATGACGGTTCCGGAAGAGGGGCTCAGCGGCCTCCGTGTGCTGGTCACCGGCGGCAGCCGCGGCCTGGGCGAGGCGACCGCCCGCCGCTTCGCCGCCGCGGGCGCGACGGTGCTGACCGCCTCGCGCAGCACACCTCCGGAGGATCTGCCGGCCACCTTCATCCCCGCGGACCTCGCCACGGAACAAGGAGTGGCGGAGCTCGGCCGACGGGTCCTCGACAGCGTGGGCGGGGTGGACGTCCTGGTCGACAACGCGGGCGCCGCGACCGCCCAGGCGCCGACCCTGGAGCGGTCCGACGAGTCGTGGCGTGCGGACCTGGAGATGAACCTGCTCAGCGCCGTGCGGCTGGACCGGGTTCTGGTCCCGGGGATGGTCGAGCGCGGCTCGGGCGTGGTCGTGCACGTCTCGTCGATCGCGAGCCGTCTGCCGCAGCGCACCGAAGTGTCCTACGCGGCGGCGAAGTCGGCGCTCAACACCTACAGCCGGGAACTGGCGACCGAGGTGGGCGAGCACGGGGTGCGTGTGGTGTGTGTCCTGCCGGGCTTCGTGGCCACCCAGGGCGCCGTCGAGCACCTTCGGCGTGTCGCCGACCGGCAGGGCGTCGGTGTGGCCGAGGTGCGGCAGCAGATCCTGGATCACCTGCAAGTGCCGATGGGCCGGCCCGGCGATCCCGAGGACGTGGCCGAGATGATCGCGTTCCTCGCGTCCAGCCGTGCGAAGTGGCTCACGGGAGCCGAGTTCCGGGTCGACGGCGGCATCATCCCGGTGGTGTGACGTCGATGGCGACGCCGATGTCGATACCGGGCAGGGGAGAACGGAGAACCAGCATGAACGTCAACCTCGGAGCGGTGGTCGTCGACGCTGCGGAACTGGAACCCGAGAGCGCGTTCTGGCACCGGCTGCTGGGCGGCACGATCGCGAAGACCGCGACCCATCACTTCCTGCGGACCGACGGGTTCCCGGTGTTCGTGATCCAACTGGCCGACGGGCAGGTGCCGCCGCGATGGCCGGAGGACGCCTCGCAGCAGATGCACGTCGATCTGACGACGGACGACCTCGTGGCCGCGGACCGGCTGGCGCTTGCGGCAGGTGCGCGTCGGCTGCGGCCCACGGACGACGTCGACCCTGCCGCGCACAAGGGCGGCCGGGTCTATGCCAGCCCGGCCGGACACCCCTTCTGCCTGCGATCGGCCTGAGCCGCATCGCGTACCGGTGCCGGTACCGGTACCGGCACCGGGACCGGTGAGGGTACCGGGCACCGGTTCTTGTGCTCGTACCTGCACCTGCACCTGCACCTGTGCCGGTGCCTGTGCCTGTGCCTGTGCCTGCCGCGGCGCAGGCGGGCGCCCGGCAACTGCTCATCCTCAACGACGGCTTCGGGAAACTGGACGCCTGGGCCGACCTCGCCGGCGCCGCCCCGCTGCCGGTCGCCTCGCTCGGCACCGACGACAGCACCCGGCTGCTCAGCCGGATCAGCAAGCCCGGCCAGGCGACGCTGACAGTGGTGTCCCACCCGCACCCGCGCTACCTGTACGACCTTCTCCAGCACCACGAAGGCGCCGTCCCGCGCGATCCGTCCTACCGCCCCGACACCGGTGAACTGGCGCGGATCGACGAGTCGTTCCGCGACACCCGGCAGTCGGAGGCCCGCGAAGTCCGCGCGGACCTGGCCGTCGGCTCCGACGTCGCGCTGGCCGCCCTGTCGACACCGGTCCCGGCCCAGGGGAGCCTCACCTCGTGGGTCACGGCGGATCCCGGCGCGCGGTGGGCGGCACAGACATCCGTCGCCGACCTCGGCGAGCGTGGCGCGGTCCGCTCGTACGCGCCGCGCAGCGTCACGGCGGAGACCTGGCTGTCTCCCCTCCACCACCCGCGGATGCTCAACGACGGTGCCCACCAGGCTCCCTTCAGGACCGGCGACATCATCAGCACCTCCACGATGGCCGCCTGGGGCGACTCGGGCGGCCACGCGGGCGTGGTGTGGGCCGACGGCGACACCTCGAAGATCTCCCTCTACCAGGGTGACGAACTCCTCGGCGAGGACGCCAACGAACGGATCGTCACCGTGGAGGGACTGTCCCCGCAACCGCGGCCGTACCGGCTCGTCGTGGCGGGCGAGCGGGATCTGCCGGGCAGGCCGTACTCGACGCGGACCCGCACCGAATGGGGATTCACCTCCGGCACCACCGACTGCACCACCCTCGCGCCGCTGCCGCTCATCCAGCTCGACTACGCGGCGGCGACCGACCTGTCCGGCCGGGCGCACCGGCGGACCGAGCTGACCGTCACCGCGTCCCACCTGAAGGGTGCCACCGGCGCCGCCCCGGTCCGCACCGTCGCGGTGGACGTCTCCTACGACGACGGGACCACCTGGCACCCGGCGCCGCTGCACGGCACGGACGGCAGCCGGCGGGCACTGCTCGACGCACCGTCCGGCGCCCGGTACGCGAGTCTGCGCACGACCGCGCGGGACACCGCAGGAAACACCGTGAGCCAGACCCTGATCCGGGCCTTCGGTCTCCAGTAGTCCCCAGTAGTCCCCAGTAAGTCCCCAGTAAGTCCCCAGTAGTCTCCAGTGGTACGGAACACATCTCGCCGGCGGGGACGGCACATGTCACATGTGCCGCCGTCCACCAGGTCGGCACACATACCGGGGCCCTGTTCGCGCGGAACCGCGAACAGAGCCCTGCCCGTACCCCTTGCCCGCACGCCCGCCGTGCGGGGGTCAACCACGCGCCGAGGCGGGTTCCCGCGTCGGCGCCTCGTCGAGCGAGGCCGGACACGACGTGGCATCCGGGTGCGTGGCGAGACCGATCACCAGGTCGAGCCGGCGGCCCGCCTCCTGTAGTTCGGCGGCCTTCTGCTGGATGCGGGCGCGTTCGTCGAGCAGACGTTGCAGCAGTTCGGGGCCGACCTGGCGGGCGTCGACGGCGGGCAGGAAGGCCGCGATCAGGCGACTGCCGAGACCGGCCGTGTAGAGCTGCCGGATGAGTTCCACGCGCCGCACGGCCGACTCCGGGTAGACCCGCTGACCGCTGCTCGTGCGCTCGGGATGCAGCAGGCCCTGCTCCTCGTAGTAGCGCAGCGCACGCGTACTGACCCCGGCTTCGTCGGCCAGCTCTCCGATCCGCATCGTGACTCCTCTCACCGGTGGTGCCGCACTTCTCGACTTGCCCTTGACGTCAACGTCAACTCTTAGCTTAGGCGGCGCGGGGCGGAAGCGACCCGAGCCGCCCGCTGAGAGGAATGATCATGAACATTTCCGGTTCCACCGCGCTCGTGACCGGAGCCAACCGCGGGATCGGCCGGCACTTCGTCGACGAGCTGCTGGCCCGCGGGGCCAGGAAGGTCTATGCCGCCGCTCGCCGCCCCGAGCTGGTCGACACCCTCGACCCGCGGGTCACGCCGCTCCACCTGGACCTGCTGGACGAGAAGTCGATCACGGACGCGGCCGCGGCGGCGCAGGACGTCACGCTGCTGATCAACAACGCCGGCATCGCGACCCGGGCGCGGCTCCTGACCGATGACCTGGACGAGATCAGGCGGGACCTGGAGACACACCTCTTCGGCACGCTCCGGGTCATCCGCGCCTTCGCCCCGCACCTCGCCTCGCACGGCGGCGGAGCGATCGTGAACATCCTGTCCGTACTGTCGTGGGTCGCCACCCCCCAGGGATCGGGCTCCTACTCCGTGGCCAAGGCCGCGGAGTGGAACATGACCAATGGCGTACGGGTGGAACTCGCCGGCCGGAACATCCTCGTCCAGGGGGTGCACCTGGCCGCGGCGGACACCGACATGATGGCCGGGCAGGACGCGCCCAAGATCGACCCGGTCGAGGTCGCACGAGCCGGCCTCGACGGTGTGCAGGCCGGAGCCATCGAGGTGCTGGTCGACGACCCCAGCCGCTTCGTCAAGGCCGCGCTCTCCGGCGACCCCGCACAGCTCTACGGCCCGCCGCCCGCCGGCTGATCTGCCCCGGGTGGCCGCGCGACGCGTGATCGTCCGGTTGAACACCGAGCATGGAACCGTGCTCGGTGTTCAACCCTCTTTCGTATGGTGGGTGTTCACTCGTCAGCTCCGGCCTTTCCATCCGCGGATCCGCCGGGCGCTGTGTGATGGCAGCCATGAGCAGACCTTCCACTCGCTCTGGTTAGATGATGTAACGGGCGCGATTGACTGTCGCGGAGCATGTGTGTTACAACTTCTAACGTACGCAAGGAGCACTAATGAAAGGAGGGCGGCGGTGAGCAGCCATCCCCACGTCCAGGCCGCTCCGCCCGGCGTCGTGGCCCCGCAGCGGCCCGTACTGAAGATCGTCGCCCGCGCCTCGATCTGGAACAACACCCTGCCCAGGGCGCGCCGAGCCCTCTTCTGCGACAGCTGGGCCGGCGGCGGACTCCGCAAGGACCGCTTCCGTGCCCGGCGGCACACCGACCTCGCGGAGATCCTCGCCGCCCTCGGCGTCGTCCTGACCCCCCTGGCCCCCTGAGGGTGCGACCTGCTGACTCCCCCCGACTTCTCGACCCTCCGACCCGCGGGGTCCTCGGACCGGTACTGTCCGGCCGCGTTCCCGTGCCGCCCCGGCACGGCCGGACCTCGAAGCAGGTTCACCCTGACCGGGCGGGCCGCGTGCCGGGAAACCCGGTGACGCTCCCGCACTTCGGCACCGCGAGGGGCGATGCCGGCACTCCGAGGGGCGGCGATGGAAACCACCGCCGCCCCTCGGCCGCCGCCTCAGGCGGCGTACTTTCTTCGTGCCCCGGTGCGCCTCGTCCGGTGGCGTCGGGGGATCAGCCGACCGGCGGGATCGGAACGGTGGTGCCGATGGGGGAGGAGCCGTTGATCATTTTGGTGGCCGCGCCGGCCAGGCGCAGGTAGAAGTTGGACGAGACGTGGGTGCCGTCGGCGTCGAGGGTCAGGAAGTACTGGTTCGCGGGAATCTGCGAGGCGTCCGTCGCGGCCGGTGCGATGGCGGTGGCCTCGTCGTACTCGTCGAACATCGCGATGAAGGCGGAGGTGGTGCCGCAGCGGGCGACGGCGACGGCCTGCTGCCACATGAAGTTCCCCGCCTTGCGCGGGATCTCGTTCTTCGGGGATCCGGCCTTCCAGTTGGACCAGGCGAAGCCCGGGTAGATGACCGGCTGGTACGCCTGTCCGTTCGCCTTGAGCTTGGCCATGTCGTCGTTGAACAGCTGCTGGTCGACGGTGGAGTTGCCGACGTTCCACGGGGAGACCATGTCGAGCGCCGCGTACACGGGGCCGAAGCCGGGCTTGGCGTTGGAGTCGGTGCGCCAGCCGCGCGGCACCCCGCCGATGACGTAGCAGCCCTTGCTCTTGAACCAGTTGATGAGTTGCAGGCAACCGTCCACGGTGCCGGGCCGGTTGCTCACGCCGAGGCCCCACAGGTGGACCACGGGCTTGCCGCCCTCGCGTGTGTACGACGCCGAGTTGGTCAGTCCCAGGGACCCGGTGATGGTGTTCGTCCAGTCGTTCTGGAGCGTCGCGACGAGGTTGGTGTCGCTGAGGCCGCTGATGTCGTACTCGACGTAGAAGCCGCGTCCGTACTTCTGCGCGGCGTCCCGTGCCTTCGACTGGATGTCGTTGCGCTGCTGGAAGCGCGGCTGGTCGGTGGCGACGATGTCGCTGCCGAAACGCTGGAGGGCCGCGCCGTCGATGCCGTACTGCTGCATCCACTTGAAGTGCTGGTCGACCACGGCGGTCGAGTACGAACTGAACAGCTTGGCCGGACTGCCGTTGCCGAGATTCGCATAACCCGTCTGGTACAGGCCCGACGCCGGGTAGAGCGAGATGTCCGGGTACAGCTCGAAGGTCTGGTTGCCCGGGGACGGCGCGGTGCCCGCGGCCCAGTGCGTCCACTTGTTGATGGGGGAGTTGTCACCGGTGCAGGCGAACCAGCCCTGGTAGCCGACGTAGACCTTGCCCTTCACCCCGGCCGCCGCCGCGGTGCGGGAGCCGGCGGCGGCGACGGGCTCCGCGCCGGCCTGGGAGAGGCTGCCCGCCCCGGCCCATACCGCCGTGCCGACGCCTACGGCGCCCGCACCACGCAGGAATGTCCGTCGGGAGTGGTTTCGTTCGCTCATGCGAGTCCTCTGTCTGATCGGACCGGGCGGTCGGGGAGGGGCCCGGCGGAGGCGGTCGGATCCGGGCCGCCGGCCTGATGTCATGGAAGGCCGGGGCCGTCGGACGCCGGGAAGTGTGTGGTGCTGCGGGAAGTGTGCGGTGCCGCGGGAAGTGTGTGGTGCTGCGGGAAGTGTGCGGCGCTCAGCGTGCCGTCGTGTGCCTCGCCCGGAGCGGAGTGAGGGCGGAGGGCACCGCGCGGAGGGCGGCGTACCAGACGGCGGCCATCTTGTCGTAGCCGGCCTTGGTGGGGTGGATGCCGTCCGCGAGGTCGGCGGTGGTGAGCGCGTCGTACATCTTCACCAGGTGGACCCGGGGTCCCTTCGAGGACACCACCGAGGGAAGCTGGGCGTTGTACGCCCTGACCCGGCTTTCGAGGGTGGCGTTGGACTGCGGCGGGACGGTGGCCACGAACAGTTCGCTGCGCGGCTTCGCCGTCCGGATGTGGTCGATCAGCCCGGAGAGACGTCCGGGCGCGTTCGCGATGTCGTAGTTCTGGTTCAGGTCGTTCGTGCCGATGAGCAGCAGGACGGTGCGGGGGTCGCTCTGGGCGAGCCACGTGTCGATGTTCGCGTCGAGCTGGTCGATGCGCCAGCCGGAGTGACCCTCGTGATCGTGGTCGCCGAGTTCGGCCGGGCCGTTGGTCATGGATCCGACGAAGTCGACCGTGTAGCCGCCGGCGGCCAGGAGTTGCCAGAGTCTGACCCGGTAGCCCCCGGGGTAGGGGGTGAATCCATCGGTGATGGAGTCGCCGAGCGGCATGACGCGCACCCCTCCGTTGGACTCGCCGGGGACGGCTGCCGAGGCGGGGGTGCCGTTCAGTAGCAGTCCGGCGGCGACGAGGGCACCACTGACGATCGCTGAGCGTCTGGACAACTGCGCTTGCATGGGGAACTCCTCTGTGGGGGAACGGAGTCGACGGACGTGCGGCGGTACGGCAGGAACGGTCCCCGGGTACGAGGACCGCCGGCCCGGCGCTCCTCCGGCCGGCGCGAGAACATGTGCCGGGCCGGGGTGCCGGTTCCCGGAGCAAGCAAATGGAGCGGGCAGCGTCACGTCAATACTTTCGGACTGCCCGGCCCGCGCGTGCCGTTGACTGGAAACGTTGTTTTCTTCCAGGGACACCGACGTTTCAGGGGTGTGAACTGGCGGCGTCCGCGGCCCGACGGCGTCGTGCGACGCCCCAGGACCGCCGTTCCTCACCGGGTGGGCGGGGCGTAAATACTTTTACAGTCCGGGACAGGTCTTCGGCCGCGTGCGCCGCCGGACGACGGGACAGTCCGCGGCGCGCGACGGGTACGCGTATTGACCGTTCGTCAGGAAGACAGCGGCTGGGCCGTCAGCCGGTGCCGGCCCTCGGCCGCGGGCCGGCGGGCGGTGAGGACCAGCCGGTGGACCGCGGGTCCCCACACCCTGGTGAACGCGGGGTCCGTGAGCGGGACGGTCTCCGTCTCGGCGGTGAACGCGCAGGAGTCCCAGCGCAGGTGGAGTCCGCGTCCGTCCGGCGGGGTGACGACGGCGCCGCCCTCCGGGCCGACCGTCAGACTGCCGCCGACGAGCAGGTGCAGGGCCAGGGAGCCGGGCGGGGTGCGGCACTGCCAGCTGTCGTCGATCTCCACGCGCTCATCGGTGCCGCGCACCAGCCGGACGGTGCGCACCCAGTGCCGCAGACCGGCCTGCGGCGGGTAGGCCGGGGCGATGTCACAGGTCAGCTCGCCCATGGCGGGGCTGTGGCGGGCCGCGACGGACACGGCCCGGAAGCGGGACCCCGGCTGCTGACCGATGCCGTCGACGTGCGGCACGTTGTGGTACTCGCTGGTCATCGACCAGATTCCGTAACGCTCCGCGTTGAACGTCTCCCTGCGGTAGGTGCCCACTCCGGCGTCGATGAGCAGCGGGCGGGCGTCGAGGGCGACGATGAAGGTACCGACGTCGTTGTGGTTGTGGCTCTCGTCGTTGTGGCCGCCCTTGGCCGCCACCAGCAGGCCCCGCGTGGTGCCCGGACGCGCGCGGGAGACCAGGACCTCGGTGTCCGGCAGCCAGGTGTGTTCGGGCAGCGGGGACCGTGCGGACGGTTCCGCGTACCAGTCGGTGTCCAGCAGGGCGTCCGCGACGCGCCGCAGGTCGAACGGCGCACCGGACGCCGGGAGCGCCGCGTCGCCGTCCGCGCGCAGCGCGCGGGCGTGCGCGCTGACCTCCGGCTGACCGGTGCGGCGGCCGTACCGGTACAGCAGCGCGGGCGTCGTCTCGCGTGGCCGGGCCGGGCCGTCCGCGAAGTTGACGGCCCATCCGTCGCCGATCCAGGTGGCCACGGGGTACCGGGCCATGGCGCGGACCAGCGGATGGCGGAAGACGCCGTCGTCGGTGCCCAGCAGCGAGGTGAGGGTCTCCAGACACTCGAAGAGGCTGGCGCCCGCGCGCCACCAGTAGTGCGGCCCTTCGTCGCAGCCGCCGTCCCGCGGGTGCGCGCGGAGATAGTTCTCCAGTCCCTGGAGGATGCGGCACACCAGGGCGGTACGGCGCTGGTCGGACTCCTCGGTCAGCGCGGTGGCCAGCAGCAACTCGGAGTGGATCCATGGGTTCCAGTTGTTGAGCTTGGCTGTCGTGCCGTCGTACCAGCCCCATTCGTCCCGCTCCAGATACGGCCGCAGGACGCGGGCGGAGACCTCCCGGCGCAGCCGTCGGCGCACCAGCGGATCCCGCCGGTCCAGTTCGTCGCCCGCGATGGCGTCCGTGAGGGCGAGCAGGACGGCCGTCCCCGAGGCACCGAGGTCCAGGGTGGGCCGGTCGGGGTCGGGCAGCAACCCGTGCTGCGGGCCGAGGACCCGGAAGTCGTGGGCGGGGAGGGACCACGTCGTCTCCTCGCACAGGGCCCAGACGCCGTCCATCACCTCGTCGGCGAACGCGTCCTTGCGGTCCTCCTCGTGGGCCAGCGCGGTGGCCAGGACGGCCCACCCGAGCCGCGCGCGCCGCGCGAAGGACCCGGCCTGGTACTCGGAGCGGTCGCCGTCGCGGGCGAACCGGGCGAACAACGAGGCGGGAAGCGCGGGCCAGGGCCGGCCGAGCGAGGCCGTGGCCGCCGCCAGGACCCGCTGCCGCGGCCCCTGGCCGACCGCCCGCCACCGGGGGTCCGCCGCCGGCGGTACGGGACTCCACTCCCCGATCCTGGGCATGCGGGCGGCGACCGACGACGGCGGGAACAGCCGGGTCAGGCGCGGATGGCCCGGGTCGCCCAGGTCACCCGGGTCACCCGGGTCACCGTCGGGTTCCGAGGGCGGGGCGGCGGGCGTTGCGGGCATGGGGCGCGGCGAAGTCATCGCGTCGTCTCCCTCGTCGGGGTGGGGTGAAAGAAAGTGGTGAACGGTGCGGTCGTCAGCGGCCGGTGCGGGACTCCGGCGCCGGCCGTCGTGGTCGGGCGGGCCGGAGCGGGTGCGCCGCCGCTGTGTGTGCGCAGACGGGGGGCGAGGGTCGTGTGGAAGACGCCCGCCGCGGCGCCCACGGCGGCCGCGGAGGCACTGAGCGTGGAGTACGTCACCCGTACGGTGCGGACCCGGCGGGCCATCGGGAAACGATTGACCGCGGTGGAAATCTCCGACAGGTACAGCTCGGCGACTTCGGGCGGGACCGCGGGACCGCCGACGATCATCAGGTCGGTGTCGTACAGATCCGTCATGGCGACCGCGCCCCGGGCCACGATCCCCGCCACGTCGCGGATCGCGCCGACGGCGCGGGCGTCGCCCTGCGCCGCCGCCCGGCACACCGCGTCGTACCTGGCGGCGCCGTCCGGCAGGGGGAGCCCCGCCGCCAGGGCCCGCGCGACCACCGCGGACATCGGGGCGCATTCGGGCACCATCTCGGGGCCGCCGTCGGGTGTCACCCGCTTGAGGGCGTAGGCGGTCAGCTCGCCGAACTCACCGGCGTTGCCGGACGCACCGCGGTACACGTCCCCGTTGAGGAACGCCCCGCTGCCCGCCCCCGCTCCGAGATAGAGGTAGACGAAGTCGGTCGCGCTCTCCCCGGCGCCGAGCCACTGCTCGCCGATGGTGGCCGCCGTCGCGTCCTTCTCCAGGAGCACGGGCAGGTTCAGCATCCGGCTCAGCTCGGTACGCAGCGGGACCTCGCCCCAGCCAGCCCACAGCGGCGGGTCGAGGAGGACCCCCGCGTGCACGTCCAGCGGCCCCGGCGCGGCGATCCCGACGCCGAGGAGCTTCGCCCCGATCGGGCCCGCCGTGTCGATGGTCTGTGCCGTCGCCGTCTTCATCCACTCCAGGCACGAGTGCGGGTCGCTCCGCTCCGTGATGTCCAGGGACCGTCTGGCCCGTACGCTGCCGCACAAGTCCACCAGGACAAGGGTGATCTTCTCGGGGTCGACGTGGATGCCGATGGCGCAGGCCGCGTCCGGCCGCAGCATCAGCGGTATCCGCGGCTTGCCCTTGCCCGTCGTGCGGCGCGGTTCCTCCAGCAGGAAGCCGGTGGTGAGCAGGTTGCGGGTGATCCGGGAGACCGCCTGCGGGGTCAGCCCGGTGCGCTCCGCGATCTCGACCCGGCTCAGGGACCTGTTGACCCGGACGGACTCGATCACCAGCTTCTCGTTGAAGGAGCCCAACGCCATCTGGTCGAACGCGCGGTGCACGGGACGCCGGCCGGCCGGTGCCTCCCGCCGGGCCTCGCGCACCCACCGGAACGGCGCGCCCGGCGACCCCTTGGACAGCTCCCGGGCCGCGTCGGCCAGCGAGTCCAGGGCTATGCGTGCCGCGTGCGGATGGTGCTGGAGTTCGAGCTGTGCCATCAGACAGATCGTCGCGACCCAACTCATGGCGGCAGGCGCGGTGTGCTGCCGCACGCCCACCGGCAGCCCGGCGGGAACCGGTGCGTCGCCCCAGGTGATGAGGTGCAGCCGGCGCGCGGCCCAGTGCACGGCGACCGCCGGCGGCAACGCCGGGACGAGCGCTGCCGCGGGCCCGGCCGTCCCGGGCGGCCCTCCTGACGGTGCGCCGGTGCCGAGCGGCGGCCCTCCTGACGGTGCGCCGGTGCCGAGTCGCGGCCCTCTGGCCTGGTCCGTTTCGCCCGGCTGGGTCCGGCGCATGACGGCGGTCAGCGCCGCGTAGCGCATCTGCCGCTCCTCGGCCGTCGCGCCGCCGAACCGCGGCTGGCCCGTGGGCACGGCCTCGGCGATCACCACGAAGGCCGCGCCCTTCGCCGCCGACCCCGCCGCGAGCAACTCCGCACGCCTGCACGGCAGGGGCGGGTCGACCGGCAGCAGCAGGGACACGTCACCGGCACCGGGCCGGATCCGCCAGCGCTGCCACACCTTGCCCAGCGCGGTGTGCGAGAGCCCCAGGTGGTCGGCGAGCGCGCGGGCCGACCAGGTGGCCTGGGGCGCGGGCGGACCGGCCAGCGTCGCGGCGATGACGTCGGCCTCGTCGATACGCGCCGGGCGTCCGCTGCGCGGCCGGTGTTCCAGCCCGGCCAGGCCGTGCGCGGCATAACGCCGCCGCCAGGCCGTCACCGTCGGGCGTGAGATGCCGAGTCTGCGGGCGCTCTGCGAGACGGACAGGCCCGCCGCCGCGTCGTGCACGATTCCGAGCCGGACAACCCGGTCCTTCCTGCCCTCCGCCCACGCACCGAGTTCGGTGAAATCCTCGTCCGTCAGGGTGAGTCGGCTCGATCTACGCATGGCCCTCTCTTACGTCCTCGGAGGTAAAAGTACTTAGTGGCCATTCGGTCCGCCTCGGGTGCCCGTGCGCCAGGACACTCTTGACGCTCGCCGTCGGAACGGCGACCCGCATGAACGCGCTTTCTAAGCCCCCATCTGTACACGGCCGAGAAACGGCTGGCAACAGTCGGCCGGGCATCTTCGCTGAACAGAGCGCTGGCATCGAGTTGTCCAGGTGATTTGCGCAGCCCGATGGTCCAGGTGCGGACGAGCCCGCTCGCGTTTCCGAGGGAAAGGGTTTGCCCATCGTGGCGGCTGGCTGTCACGAGGTGGCACACCCCGACATGAGTAAGCACAATATTGACGGTCGGCAGGGAGATGTCTAATGTTCGATGTCTGGTGTCTGCCCTGTCGGCATGATCCCGCCGTGACGCTTCGGGATCTGTGGGGCGCACCAGACGGTTGCAGCGCACCGGGTGGTCGAGGCGCACCCGACGGTGCGGCGCCTCCGCCCCGGAACAACCGCGTCGCGGCAGATCGTCAGGCACAGCCCAGCGCCCTGGACATCCGGAGCCCCGCCCCGTACGACGCCGACCCCAGGAGCCGGATCATGACCACCTACTGCGCACCGGTGCAGGACACCGCCTTCGTCCTGTTCGACGTGCTCCACATCGACCGCTTCGCCGACCTGCCCGGCTTCGCCGGACTGACCAGGGAAACGGTCCATGACCTGCTGACGCAGGTCGGCGAGTTCAGCGAGCGCACCCTCCATCCGCTCAACCAGGTCGGCGACCGGCTGGGATGCGTGCGCCACCCCGACGGCACCGTCACCACGCCTCCCGGCTTCCCCGAGGCGTACCGCAGGCTGGTCGCCGACGGCTGGCCCGGCGCGGCGGGCCCCACCGAGCTGGGCGGCGGCGGACTTCCGCACGTGCTGGGGTTCGCGTTCCTCGAATACCTCTGGGCGGCCAATCCGGCGTTCACGATGCACGCCAGCCATCTCGGCCATGCCTCCGTGCTCATGGCCCACGGCGACCCGACGCTGCGCGCGACGTACGGTCCGCATCTCGTCGCCGGCGACTGGAGCGGTGCCATGGCGCTCACCGAGCCCCAGGCGGGCACCGACCTCGGCCTCATCCGCACCACGGCGGCCGACGCCGGCGACGGCACGTACCGGATCCGCGGCGACAAGATCTTTATCTCGGGCGGCGAGAGCGATCTCGCCGAGAACATCGTGCACTTCGTGCTGGCGCGGCTGCCCGGGGCGCCGTCGGGGGCCAAGGGGCTCTCCCTGTTCCTGGTCCCCAAGTACCTGGTCGGCGCGGACGGCTCGCTCGGCGCCCGCAACGGGTTCACCTGTACGGGGATCGAGGAGAAGGCGGGGATCCACGCCAGCCCCACGTGCGCCATGCGCTACGACGACGCGACCGGCCATCTCGTCGGCGAGCCGCACCGCGGTCTGGCCGAGATGTTCGTGCTCATGAACCACATGCGGCTGATGACCGCCGTCCAGGGCCTCGGGATCTCGGAGATCGCCTACCAGAACGCCGCCCAGTACGCACGCGAGCGCCGCCAGGGCAGGCGGCCCGGCGGCGACCCGCACACCGCTCCCGATCCGATCATCGAGCAGCCGGACGTCCGCAGGCTGCTGTGGCGGATCCGCTCGTTCAACGAAGCGGCCCGCGCCCTCGTCCTGTTCCTCGCCCTACAGGTGGACCTCGCCGAACGGGCCGCCGACCCCGGTCAGCGCCGGGCCGCGGGCCAGCTCGCCGCACTGCTCGGGCCGGTCGTGAAGGGCGTGACCGCCGAGCGCTCGTACGACAACACCGTGGACGCCCAGCGCGTCTTCGGCGGTCACGGCTATGTGCGGGACACCGGAGCGGAACAGTTCGTACGGGACGTGCGGGTCGCCGCGATCGGTGAGGGCGTCACACCCGTCCAGGCCGCCGATCTCGTCAAGCGCAAGCTGCGCCTGGACGACGGCCGCACGGTCGCCGACCTCTTCGCCCGGATCGCGGCCGACGCGGCGGGTGCCCGGACGGACGTGGCGGATCTCCGGACGGGCGCGGCGGATGCCCGGACGGACGTGGCGGATCTACGGACGGACGTGGCGGATCCCCGGACGGACGCGGCGGCCGGAAGGCAACTGGAGCAGGCGCTGCGGGAGTTGACCGACGCGACGGACTGGATCAGCCGGGCCGTGGCGGAGGAACCCGCTCGGGCCGACTCGGCGGCCGTGGACTACCTGCACCTGTTCGGTGCGGTCGTCCTCGGCTGGATGGCGCTGCGCATCACCCGTGCCGTCGGTGAAGCCGCCGCGTCCGCGCCGGGGCGGGAGACGGGCACGCGCCCGAGCACCAGGCTGGCGCTCGCACGCCACTGCCTCGACCGGCTGCCGGGCGAGGCGTCCTTCCTGGCGGGCCGGATGCGCGAGGATCCCGCCACCTACCTCTCGATCGGTCCGGCGGACTTCTGAACACGTGGCGGTGGCGGGCGTACGACGGGGACGGGGCGGGGCGTGCTCGTCCGGTGCGTGCGGACGACCGGCGGCAGGGGTGTGACTGTCCGGTGGTCCGGTGACGGCGGCCGAAGCCGATGTCACCCGACGGACCCAGGACCGGTGTCGATCAGCCGGGTACGGCTCGCGCACTCCTGCCTGGCCTGCGGTTCCAAGTCGTCGTGCAGCTTGTGGTACAGGCGGAAGGCCGAGGTCGCCGGCCAGTCCGGCGGCAGGTGCGAGACGGGCAACCGCGGGTCCGCGCGGGCGATCTGGGCCCACTCGCTCTGTAGCAGCAGTATGCGGGTGAGTGTGCTCGCCCCCGCGACATCGGCCGGGTCGGGTTTCTCCCAGCGGGCGATGAACGTCCGGTACCTGGACGCGATCGCCTCAAGATCGAAAGCGTCGCTGATGAGCTGTGCGTTGTCGGTCGGCGGGACCGGCGTGGCCGTGAAGGCCCGGATGGCCGGGTCGATCCGCAGGTCGGAGAGCAGTTCCTCCACATCGACCTGGCCCGGCGCGATCCACATGCCGTTGCGCAGGAGGCCGAAGCCCCGCCAGGTCAGCCGTGAGCGCAGTTGATGACGCACGGCCCGCTGGTCCTCGGGCACCGTGAACCCCAGGACCGTCCAGGACCCGTCCCACTCCCGGTCGGGCGGCTCATGGGCGGCCGCGTGGCCGTCGGCCAGGACGGCGGACCCGTGCGCGGTGAGCGCGTAGAACACTTCGCGACTGCGCTTGACCCGGGTCAGCAGGCCGCGGTCGGTCATGCGGTTGAGTGTCGCGCGCACCGCGTGGCTGGAGATGTCGAAGTCGGCCAGGACGCCGATGACCGAGCCCGTCGCCATCGCCAAGGGCCGCTGGTAGACGGTGAATCCCAGCAGCATGAGCGCGAGGAACTGGGGGCGGTGGGCCCGGGCCAGCTCGGCCGGATCCTCGGGCTCGTCGGACGGGCGCAGCGCACGGGACACGAAATCGATACTAATCCAACACCCGGCACCCGATGATCTGTCCCGGCGCCTTCGCCGTCGTGGCCGTCATGGCCGTCGTAGCCGTGGGTCCCCGTCGGCCGGGCGGCCGGGGTGCACACCTTCGCCGGCGCCTCGCGTGCCGAGACCACCGCACCCCCGGCAGGTGCGGCGGCCCGCGTCCCCTCCAATCCGCTCCCACCTGCTGTTCTGCCGCCCGATCGCGGGTCCGGCCGATGTCGCCGGCCTGGCCTGGCAGCACCACGACGGACGACATTAAACATAGTCTTGACGGTCGACACGAATGTGCCTAACGTTTGCAAGTGAAGAAGGACGTGTCGGACGAGGGAGGAAATCAGGATGGTGACGAGTTCGCTTTCCGGTGCGCCGGACCCGGCGGGACCACCTGACGCGGAGCCGGGTGGCCGGCCGCTCGGCGACTGGAAGACCGTGATCGCGACCGAGCAGTCCGGTATAGCATGGGTTGTGCTGAATCGCCCCGACAAGCGGAACGCCATGAGCCCGACCCTCAACGACGAGATGGTCGAGGTCCTGGACGCCGTAGCCGTCGACGACCGCAGCCAGGTACTGGTCCTCACGGGCGCGGGCAACTCCTTCACGGCGGGCATGGACCTCAAGGAGTACTTCCGCGAGGTCGACGCGCTGCCACCGGTCCAGCAGGAGATCCGCCGCCGCACCGCCCACCTGTGGCAGGGCCCGCGCCTGCGCGGATTCCCCAAGCCGACCATCGCGATGGTGAACGGGTACTGCTTCGGCGGCGGGTTCACACCCCTGGTGTCGTGCGACATCGCCGTCGCCGCCGGGGACGCGATGTTCGGACTGTCGGAAGTCAACTGGGGCATCATTCCCGGCGGCAACGTGCCCCAGGCGATCGTGCACACCATGAGCCTGCGCGACGCCCTCTACTACGGCATGACCGGCGAGACCTTCGACGGCCGCAAGGCCGCCGAGATGCGCCTGGTGACGGAGGCGGTTCCGGCCGGCCGGCTGCGCGAGCGGGTGATCGAGATCGCGGAGCTGCTGAAGGCGAAGAACCCGACGGTCGTACGCGGCACCAAGGAAGCTGTGCGGCACATCAGGTCGATGGGCTGGACGGAGGCCGAGGACTACATCAACACCAAGCTCGCGGCGGCGGTCAACACCGACCCGGAACAGGGACGGGCCCGCGGGCTGACCCAGTTCCTGGACGAGAAGTCGATCAAGCCGGGCCTACAGGCGTACAGCCGCCCGGCGGGCGAGTCCGAGGGCCACGGACGATGACCGCCTCGCACGCCGACCCGGACCCGACCCGCCCGGCCGGCACACCCCCGGCCGCCGACGCCTCGCGGGACGAGGACGGGTCGCCGATCGCCAGGATGGTCGCCCCGGCGTCGATCGCGGTCATCGGGGTGTCGACCCGGCCCGGTCCGTCCGTGTCGCACGCCGTGGTGCACAACCTGCTCGACAACGGGTACGAAGGCCGGCTCCACCTGGTCGGCCGACGGGCCGGCGAGCTGGCCGGACGACCGGTGCTGGCCGGGACGGACACGCTGCCCGAGCCGGTCGACCTCGCCGTCCTCGCGGTGCCGGCGAAGGCCGTGCCCGACAGCATCACGGAACTGGCCGGCCGCGCCACGGGCGCGGTGTGCTTCGCCTCGGGGTTCGCGGAGGCGGGGCCGGCGGGCCGGGCGGCACAACGGCAGTTGGCCGAGGCGGCGCGGGCGAGCGGCATCCGGCTCCTCGGGCCGAACTGTCTCGGTTTCTTCAACTACCTCGACGGTGTCCACATCAAGATGACACCGATGGCCACGCAACGGCCGATGCCGCGCGACCGCGGACCGGCGGTGGCGGTGGCCGCGCAGAGCGGCTCGCTGGCCGCCCACGTGGTCGGCTCGCTGATGCAGCGGGGCGTGCCGATCGCCTACTCCATGACCACCGGCAACGAGGCCGACCTGGACCTGGCCGACTTCGTCGCGTTCTTCCGCCACGAATCCCTGATCGGCACCATCGCCGTCTACGCCGAGCAGATCCGCCGGCCGGACCGCTTCGTCGCCGCCGTGGCCGAGGCCCGCGCCGCGGGCAAGTCGGTCGTCGTGCTCCACCCCGGTCGGAGCGAGGCGTCCCAGGCCGCCGCGCAGTCCCATACAGGAGCCCTGAGCGGAGACCACGCGCTGATCAGCACCGTCCTGACCGACGCCGGCGGGGTGGTGGCCCGGACCCTCGAAGAATTCATCGACGTGGTCGAACTCCTGCGGCTCGAACCCGAGTTGAGCGACGCCGGACTGGTGTCGGTCAACGGCTCCGGCGCCGTGGGCGTCCTCCTCCAGGACTACGCGGACGACCTCGGCCTGCCGCTGGCCGAACTGTCCGAACCGACCCGCGCCGCCCTGGCCGAGCAGTCACCGGACTACCTGACGCCGCGCAATCCGCTGGACCTCGGAACCAGCCTCGCCGTGGACGAGAAGGTGGTGCCCGCCGCGATCCGGGCAGTGGTCGACGATCCTGCCACGGGCAGCCTGCTGCTCAACCTGCCGTACCTCAACCAGGCGTCGATGCACGCGGCCCTCGCGGGCTTCATCGCCGAGACGACCCGCGAGCGCCGGATCCCGGCCATTTTCAGCGTGGCCGAGGAGGACCGGCCGCTCTGGCCCGACGCCGTCGACCTCGCACACCGCAGCGGTGCCGTGCTCAGCCGCTCACCCGAGCGCTCGTTGCGGGCGTTGGCCCGGCTACGGGAGGTCGCCGACGTCGCTCGGCGCCGCCGACGCGCGGTGGGGCACCGGGCGGACCCGCTCGAACTGCCGCCCGGACCGCAGGCCGAATGGCGGACCAAGGCGCTGCTGCGCGCGATCGGGGTTCCGGTCCCGGACGGCAGCCTGGCCGGCTCGGCCGAGGAGGCCGTCGCCATCGCCGACGTCCTGGGCTATCCGGTGGCGGTCAAGGCACAGTCGGCCTCGTTGACGCACAAGAGTGATCTCGGCGCGGTGGTCCTGGGGCTCGGCGATCCCACGGCCGTCCGCCAGGGATAC
Source organism: Streptomyces sp. NPDC056161 (assembly GCF_042268025.1). Taxonomy (NCBI): domain Bacteria; kingdom Bacillati; phylum Actinomycetota; class Actinomycetes; order Kitasatosporales; family Streptomycetaceae; genus Streptomyces; species Streptomyces sp. NPDC056161. The sequence goes on along the minus strand of NZ_JBHJUV010000013.1, from coordinate 139,611 downwards.
GAACGGGTGCGCGGCGCGGTGACCGCCCCGCACACCACGCTCCCCCTGGACGGCGTCCTCGTCGAGTCGATGGCCGCACCGGGCGTGGAACTCGTGATCGGTGCGCGCCGCGATCCCACCTGGGGCCCGGTGCTGCTGGTCGGGCTGGGCGGCGTGTGGATCGAGACCCTGCACGACGTCAGACTGCTGCCACCGGACCTGTGCGCGGACGACATCGCCGCCGAACTGCTGCGCCTCAAGGGCGCCGCGTTGCTGACCGGCGCCCGCGGCGCCGATCCGGTCGATGTCACGGCGGTCGCCCGCATCGCGTCCGCCGTCGGCGAGTTCGTCATCACCCACCCGGAGGTGAGCGAGATCGATCTGAACCCCGTGATCGCCGGCCGCCACGGCGCCTGTGTCGCGGACGCACTGATGGTGACGGCGCGTGACGCCGCCGCCTACGGGTGACGGCGTAGGACGCTTTCGCCTGAGGGTGACGGCGCGGGGCGCCTCCGCCCGCGGAGCCGGACGGCCGTCGGCCGGCGCCCCGGCACCGGCCGGGACCGTGACCGCACACCGCGCTCACCACCGACACGCCGCCGGGCGGGACACCCGTCCGCAAGGACGGAACGGCACCCGGACGCCCCCTGCCGCCAAGGCGGTTCCGCGCTGACCGCGGCACGTCACCAGTCGCTCCCAGCGACTCGACGGAGAAACCGAGAAGGAGAGCAGAGCCATGATCTCAACGATCCTCGGCAGGACCATCCGCTGGCACCAGAGCGGGGACTGGGTCTTCGACCCGTTCCAGATCCGCGCCGACCGCGTCGAGTACACCCTGGCGCAGGGCCCGCACACCGGGCGGCACGCCACCCAGCTGTTCGACTACCAGCGGGTGGCACCCGGCGTCGAGACCACCGCCTGGTACGAGGAGACCGGCGCGGTCGTGCACATCACCTGGTACCTCGAAACGCAGACCACCCACCGTTTCGCGGCCCTGCCCGCCTGGCTGGGCCAGGACATGTCCATCAGCGCGGGCGACAACGCGGATCCGGCCTTTCTGGAGAAGATGCGCGAACTCGACGCCACCCACCCCGACGCCCCTCGCCGCATCCTCAACGACCAGGGGTACTTCGAGGTGCTGGACACACCCGGCCGCTGACCAGGCCGGGACCCACCCGGCCGGTGACCTGGCGCCGCCCTGCCCCACCGTCCTGCCCCACCGTCCTGCCCCACCGTCCCGCCCCACTGTCCTGCCCCACCACGGGGTTCGCGGGCGCGCGGCCCGACCCGGCCGGTGCCCTCCAGACGGTCACCGCCGACAAAGACACCTCCCTATGCGAAGGGACTCCTGATGACACTCCTATCCGCCGACACCTGGCAGGGCCGTATCTACGACGGCAGTTGGCGACTCGGCGCGGGCACGACCGACGTGCTCGCCCCGGCCACCGGCCACCGGCTGGTCACGGCCGGCCTGGCCGGTGCCGAGGACATCGGACCGATCGTCCGCACCGCGAGCGAGGCGCAGCGGGCCTGGGCGGCGGCACCCCCCGCGGAACGGGCCGAGGTGCTGCTGCGCGCGGCGTCGCTCTGGGACGAGCACGGCGACGAGATCCGGTCCTGGCTGATCCAGGAGACGGGGGCGACCCGGCGCAAGGCGGTCTACGAAGTACGCGGGGCGGTCGAGGAGTGCCGTGAGGCCGCGGCGCTGCCGACGCTGCCGAACGGCGAACTCCTGCCCACCGACCGGGCCCTGCTGAGCATGGCGCGGCGCGTCCCCGTGGGCGTGGTCGCCGTCATCACCCCGTTCAACGCGCCCCTGAAACTGGCCATCCGCTCGGTCGCGCCCGCGCTGGCCCTCGGCAATGCCGTGGTACTCAAACCCGACCCCCGCACCCCGGTGTCCGGCGGTGTCGTCCTGGCCAGGATCTTCGAACTGGCCGGCCTGCCCAGCGGGGTGCTGAGCGTGGTGCCGGGCGACGCCCGCGCCGGCGCGGCGCTGGTGAGCGATCCGCGGGTGCAGGCGGTGTCGTTCACCGGGTCGACGGCGGCGGGCCGCATCATCGGCGAACAGGCCGGCGGCCGGTTCCTGCACCAGCACCTCGAACTGGGCGGGAACTCGGCCCTGATGGTCCTCGCCGACACCGACCTCGAACGGGCCGTCGGCGCCGCCCTGCACGGCACCTTCTTCTCCCAGGGCCAGGTGTGCATGGCCAGCGGACGGCACCTGGTCCACGCCTCGCTCTACGACGACTTCGTCGAACTCCTCACCCGGCGCGCCTCGGCCCTGTCGGTGGGCGACCCGGCACGCGAGGACGTCGCGCTCGGCCCGCTCATCGACGAACGGCAGCGCGACAAGGTGCACGCCATCGTCACCGACAGCGTCACCGCGGGCGCGCGCCTGACGACCGGCGGACGCTACGACGGCCTGTTCTACGCGCCCACCGTGCTCGCCGAGGCCGGTCCGGGGACGCCGTGCTACGACAACGAGGTGTTCGGTCCCGTCGCCTCCGTCACGTCCTTCGACAGCGAGGAGAAAGCGGTCGAACTCGCCTGCGGCAGCTCCTACGGTCTCTCCCTCGGCATCCTCACCCGGGACGTCGGTCGGGGCCTGCGCCTTGCCGAACGCATTCCGACCGGCTGCGCCCACATCAACGACCAGCCGGTCAACGACGCCGCCAACGCGCCCATGGGCGGCATGCGCGACTCCGGGACACCGACCCGGTTCGGCGGACCGGCCGCGAACATCGATGCCTACACGACCACGCGGTGGATCACCGCGCGCACCGAGATTCCCGTATACGAGCTGTGAGCCACTCATGCGGACGGGGCGGGCGGGCCGCGTCCCGGACGGGGGCCCTGCCAGTACCCCTCACGGCACGGACTCCCCCGCCGCGGCCGTATCCCGTTGCATGGTGCCTGCCCCGGTCCTGCGGGGCCCGACCGGAACGCGGACGCACCCGGTCGGCCGACCGTCCGGTACCCGGTCCCGTACGAGGACCTGGGTCGGACAGCCCGAAGGGGACGGCACACAACATGAGCAACCAGACCGAAGACGCGACGCAGAGCCCCACGGACGCCGCGACGCAGAGCCCCGCGGACGTCGTGCGGGGGCTGTACGCCGCGCTGGGCACGGGCGACGTGCCGGGCGTTCTCGCCAGGCTCGCCCCCGAGGTGATCGTCGACGAGCCGAACCAGCTCCCCTACGGCGGTGTCCATCAAGGCCGCGAGGTGTTCGTGCAGTCGATCCTGGGCGCGATGATGGGGTACGCGGAGGTCGCCATCACCGCCGCCGAGGTGTTCGAGGGCCCGGCCGGCGTCGTCGGAACCCTCACCGGAACGCTCACCGCGCACACCACGCGCGAGGAGTTCCCGCTGACCATGGTCGAGCTGCACCAGGTCGAGGACGGGCTGGTGGTCAAGATCGACGTCTACACCAAGAACCCCGACGAACTCGCCGCGTTCTACGCACGCGCCGAGGCGGGCACCCGCTGACGACGACCGGGCGGCGATCCCTTCCGACGGATCGACGGCAGAACACCATCGGCCACACCCGGTCCACCCGGACCGCCTCACCTCCGAGGAAACGCATGACCACCACCTGGTTCATCACCGGCACCTCCTCCGGCTTCGGCCGGCTGCTCACCGAACACCTCCTGGCCCGGGGCGACCGTGTCGCCGCCACGCTCCGCCGGCCCGAAGTCCTCGACGGCCTCCGCGCCGAGCACGGCGACCGGCTGTGGACCGCGCGGCTCGACGTCACCGACACCGAGCGCGTGCGGCACATCGTGGACGAGGCGTTCGAGGCCCTGGGCACGGTCGACGTCGTCGTGAACAACGCCGGCCACGGCGTCCTCGCCTCCGTCGAGGAAGCGTCCGACGAACAGATCCGGCGCGTCATCGACACCGACCTGCTCGGCTCGATCCAGGTCATCCGCGCCGCCCTCCCGCACCTGCGCGCCCAGGGCCGGGGCCGCATCCTCCAGGTGTCCACCGCGGGCGGCCAGACGACCTATCCGGGCCTCGGCTACTACCACGCCGCCAAGTGGGGCATCGAGGGGTTCTGCGAGACCGTGGCCCGGGAGATCGCGCCGTTCGGCCTGTCCCTGACCATCGTCGAACCGGGCGCGACCCCCACCGGTTTCGGCAGCTCCCTCGACACCGCACCACCCCTGCCCGCGTACGAGAAGACCCCCGCGGGCGAGATGCGGAAGATGTTCCTGGAGGGGCGCTTCCCCGTGCCCAACAGCGCGGAGAAGATCGCGGACGCGATGATCGGTCTCGTCGACTCCGGCGCGACTCCGCTGCGCCTCCCACTCGGCCCCGACACCTACGACGACGTCCGCGCCGCCCTCACCAGCCGGCTCGCCGAGCACGAGGCGCAGCGCGACGTGGCCCACTCGGTCGCGGCCACCACCGCCGGGTGACCTCGGCGGACCCACCGGCCGGGGGACCGCCGCGAGGCACTGCCGGGGAGACACCGGCCCGACCGTCCCGGGAAGCACGACCGCACCGGCCCGGCTCGTCGAGTTCGCGGGTTCATGCTCGCCCGCTACGGGCAGAGCGACACCATGATCGGCGTCGCCCGCTGCCCGGCAGTCGGGTCGGTCCGCTCCGCGAGGTCACGCCGTCGCCCACGCATCGCGCGGGCGACGGGCGACAGTCTCCGGGGCGTGCCAGGCGCTCCGTCACGGTGAACAAGAGGTGGGAGTCGACAGTGGCCGGTTTCGGCGGGTATCAGGACGAGATCTATCTCGACGGGCTGCGTGGGGTGGTGCCGCGTTTCCCGATGACGTTCGAGGGGTGGGAGGAGGGGGCGCGTGCGGCCATGTCCGCGTCGGTGTGGTCGTACGTGGCGGGCGGGGCCGGTGACGAGCACACGCAGCGGGCGAACGCCGCCGCGTTCAACCGGTACGGGGTGATCCCGCGGATGTTCGTGGGAGCGAAGCAACGGGACCTGTCGGTCTCGATGTTCGGGATGTCCTTCCCCTCGCCGCTGCTGATGGCGCCGATCGGGGTTCTGGGGTTGTGCGCGCAGGACGGGCACGGCGACCTGGCCGCGGCGCGGGCCGCTGCCGCCACCGGTGTGCCGATGATCGCTTCCACGCTGTCGGTGGATCCGCTCGAACAGGTCGCTGCCGAGTTCGGTACGACGCCGGGGTTCTTCCAGCTCTACACGCCCACCGACCGGGACCTGGCCGCGAGTCTGGTGCGGCGCGCCGAGGACGCCGGGTTCCGCGGGATCGTGGTCACGCTCGACACATGGGTGACCGGGTGGCGTCCGCGGGATCTGTCGACGGGCAACTTCCCCCAGCTGCGGGGGCACTGTCTGGCGAACTACACCACCGACCCGGTGTTCCGCGCCGCCCTCGCCCGGCCCGTGGAGGAGGACATGACCGGCGCGGTGCTGCACTGGGCGGGCGTCTTCGGCAACCCCTTGACGTGGAACGACCTGCCGTGGCTGCGGTCGCTGACCTCGCTGCCGCTGATCGTGAAGGGCCTGTGCCACCCGGAGGACGTGCGCCGCGCCAGGGACGGGGGCGTGGACGGGATCTACTGCTCGAACCACGGCGGTCGGCAGGCCAACGGCGGTCTGGCCGCGCTGGACGCGCTGCCGGGGGTGGTGGAGGCGGCCGAGGGCCTGCCCGTCATCTTCGACTCGGGCGTACGTGGCGGCGCGGACGTCGTCAAGGCCCTCGCCCTCGGTGCGCGTGCGGTGGCCGTGGGCCGCCCCTACGCCTACGGGCTCGCGCTCGGCGGCGTCGACGGGCTGGTGCACGTCCTGCGCTCCCTGCTCGCCGAGGCGGATCTGCTGATGGCGGTCGACGGGTACCCCACCCTCGCGGACCTCACCCCGGACGCCCTGCGCCGCGTCGAGTGACCTGCCCGCGCCGACCGGTGCGCGCAGGTCACTCGACGCAGGTCACTCGACTCGCCGTTGGAGGCAGAGTCAGGGGCAGAGTGAGGGGCAGGGACAGAGGCGGAGCCGGAGCCATAGGCAGCGGCGTACGCGGTGGCGGAGGCGGAGGCGTGGTTCTGCCGCGTCACCGGCTCCGCACGCGGGTCGCACCGGTCGGCGACCGTGGCACGCAGCCCGCGGATTCCGGCCGCCCCCGCCCTATCGACATGTCATCAAGAGTCAATTCCTGTCGTGTGATGTCATGGAATCCGACGGTCCGCCTCCCAGACTGGGAGCATGACTCGCGCCACCAGCCCTCGCCGACCAGCGGTCGAGCACTTCGATGTCGTGATCGTGGGCGCCGGACTGTCCGGCATCGGTGCCGCGTACCGATTGCAGTCCGCCTGCCCGGACCGCTCCTACGCGATCCTGGAGGCCCGGGAAGCGATCGGTGGGACCTGGGATCTGTTCCGCTACCCCGGGGTGCGTTCCGACTCCGACATGTTCACCCTCGGCTACCCCTTCCGGCCCTGGACGGGAACGGCATCGCTGGCCGACGGCGAAGCGGTGCTGAGCTACATCCGGGACACCGCCACGGAGTCCGGCATCGATCGGCACATCCGCTGCCGGACCCGGCTGGTGCGCGCCGACTGGTCCACGCCCCGAGCCCGCTGGAGCCTGACCGCGCGGCGGACCGACGACGAAGGCACCACCAGCACGCAGACCCTGACGTGCACCTTCCTGTACTCGTGCAGCGGCTACTACGACCACGACCGGGGGCACGATCCCGACTTCCCCGGCCGTTCGGCCTTCACCGGTACCGTGGTCCACCCGCAGTTCTGGCCCGCGGACCTGGACCACACCGGCAAACGGGTCGTGGTCATCGGGAGCGGGGCGACCGCGGTCACCATCGTGCCGTCGATCGCCCGGGACGCCGCGCACGTGACGATGCTTCAGCGGACTCCCAGCTGGATCATCTCCCGGCCCCAGCGCGACAAGGCCGCCGACGCACTGCGCGCCCTGCTGCCCGGACGAGCGGCACATCACGCCGTCCGGGCCAAGAACATCCTGTTCACCACCGCCTTCTACCAGTACTGCCGGCGCCGGCCCGACGCCGCTCGCAGGCTGCTGACCCGGGCCACCGTGCGCGCCGTCGGCAGCGCGGAGGCGGTGAAGGAGAACTTCACCCCGCCGTACGCCCCCTGGGACCAGCGGCTGTGCGCAGTCCCTGACGCCGACCTGTTCAAGGCGCTGCACGAGGGAACCGTGGACGTCGTCACGGACCACATCCAGACCTTCGTCCCCGAGGGCATCCGCCTGGCGTCCGGGCGCACCCTGCCCGCCGACATCGTCATCACGGCGACTGGTCTACGGCTCCTGCCCCTGGGCGGTGTCACGTTCACCGTGGACGGTCGCACCGTGGACGTGTCCGAGCAGTTCGTCTGGCGTGGTGCCATGATGACCGGGACACCCAACCTGGCCTTCTGCATCGGCTACACGAACGCGTCCTGGACGCTGCGCGCCGACCTGAGTTCACGTCTGGTGTGCAAGGTCCTCAACCACATGCGCCGCCGCGGATACCGGGCGGTCGTGCCCGAACCCGCCGGACCACTGGGCGAGCGCCCCCTGATCGACCTGGCCTCCGGCTACGTACGGCGTTCCGTCACGGCCTTCCCGCGGCAGGGGGACCGGGTCCCGTGGAGGGTGCGGCAGAACTACGTCCTGGACTCGCTGACCACCCTGCGCTCGGGCTTCGACCGGGTGCTGCGCCCGGTCGAAGCCACCCCGGCCACCAGGCCGTCGGCCACGGGGACCAGCCGATGACCGGCAACGCCCCATGACCGCCGCATGACCGCGCCATGACCGCTCCAAGGCCGCCCCCTGACTGCCGCGGACACGGCCCGGGTCCTGGCCGACGGGCGTCCTGTACGACCGCCGGTCTCCGGCCCGGAGATCGACGGAGCCCGCGCCTCAGGCGTGCGGCCGGGCCCCGTACGCGACCGGGTGTCGTTGTTCGGGGGAGGGCGTGGGCCGGCCGGTCAGCCGAGGATCGGGATCAGGCCGAGGGCGAAGACCACGTAGAAGCCGGCCGCGACCGCGAGGCGGGCAGGGGTGAGCTTGTGGGCGCGCATGGTCGCCAGCAGGTAGACGATCGCGGCCATGGTGACGAGGCCGGACCACAGCAGGGCGCCGTCGAAGTGCCAGCGGGTGAACAGCAGGCCCAGGCCGGAGGGGACGGTCGCCTGGATCATCATCGCGCCGGAGATGTTCGCGAGGGCCAGCTTGGTCTTGCCCTGCCGTACCCAGATCACCGCGTTCATGATCTCCGGCAGCTCGGTGGCGATCGGGGACAGCAGCAGCGCGGTGACCGAGGCGGACAACCCGAGCATCGGGCCGATGGCGTCCAACTGCTTCACGAACAGCTGTGAGGCGAAGAAGATGACCACCAGGGTGACCAGCGTCTGGGCGGCGACGGCCCACGTGGCCGGGGAGGCGGCCGTGGGCTGGAACTTCAGCGGCTCCAGCTCCTCGCCCTCCTCGTTCTCGTCCTGGCCGCCGCGGATCTCGCGCCAGAAGTAGACCGCGTAGGCGGCGAAGAACAGCAGGCCGAGCGCGGGCTTGAAGGCGAAGGCGACCAGGCCGAGCGCCACCTTCACGAGGAAGATCGGCAGGAACCACTTCTGGTCCTTGGCCAGCCGCTTCATATCGTCCTCATCGCCCAGCGCCTGCTCCGTACCGGCGCCGGCGGAGGGCGGCGGGCCGAAAGAGCCTGGCCCGGCAGCGCTCGCCTCCACCAGCGCGGCCGTCCGCTCGTTGCCGCGGTCGGCAGCGGCGGCCCGGTCCTTGCGGCGCTTGACCAGCAGCATCGCGCCGGTGACGCCGTAGGCGACGGTGGCCAGCGCGAGGGGGCCGCCCATCGCGGCACCCACACCTATGTTCTTGGCTTCCTCGGTGCCGCCGGTGGTGACCGCGACCAGGGTGACCACGGACTCCGGCAGTGCGGTGCCAAAGGCGGCCAGGATGGTACCGACCGCCATCTTTCCCACGTTCAGACGTTCGCCGAGCCACTCCACGGCATTGACGAACCACTCGCAGGAGAGATAGATCGCCACCGCGCAGACGATCAACAGAATGAAATGGATCACGGGTCTGGTCCGGCTTTCCCGCACCGGCGGGACATCGAGGACGACCGCGCGAGGGGATACGGCGGCAGCTTCGACCCCGCCGACACGTATATACGTCGTCGACAACGGGCCGAAGGTCTCGCCCACCCGCACATGGACTGCGCGGGCCCGGCCACCGGGAACCCGGCAACGGGTTCCAGTATGTCGACGACCGGTATCGCGGGGCTACTCCCCTTCGCGGTCCTCAGGCTAACCGCTGCTTTCCTGTGTGCCAAGCCCGGTCAGGAGCATCCGCGCCGACACTCGCGTTGCCCAGGACCCGGACGCGGATCGGGCCGTCGCCCTGGTCGTCGACTTCGACATGGACGTGCGAGGTCTCCCACGCCGCCTTCACCACCGCCAGGCCGAGGCCGAGCAGGACTCCCTCGAACATGACCTTCCTGCGCCTGCCGCGCATCCTCGACGCCTTGGAGGACCTGCCCGCGCACCGGCCCGCCGAACTCGACCTCGCCGGGCTCCGCCATCTCGATCACGCGTGTATGAGCGCCCTACAGAACTGGGCCGACCAGCACAACGACGCGCACACCGTCCGCCCCGGCCGCGACGGCGTGCCGGCCTGAAACCGGGCCCGGGGCGGGCGGACCGCCACATCGCCGCTCGTGCGGGCCGGTGACCGTCCGAACCGCGTGTTCCCGGGCCGGCGATCACCCGAGGCGGGGCATACCGGGGGGCGGTGGGAAGACTGCCGCCCCCCGGCTGTACCCGGCGGCCGACTCGGACGCGGCGGCCGTACGTGACCTGACGTACGACATGGCTCCGCGTCTCGCCCGGCGGCACGGCATGCCATCCGCCACCGGCGGAGAACAAGGTGAAATCGGGGCGCGGTCGGCGACGCTGGCAGGATGAGTGAAGCGATCTCCTGTACGTGGCGCGACCCCATCACCGACGAGGAGATGGTCGGTCTCGTCCAGGCGCACGGCGGTAACGCCACCGCCGGCTGGTGGGACAGGATCAAGGGCCACAGCCTCGGCTGGGTGGGCGCCCGTGCCGGCGACGGCCTCCTCGTGGGATTCGTCAACGTGGCATGGGACGGCGGAGCCCACGCCTTCTTGCTGGACACGAAGACCCGGAGTTCGCACCAGCACCGCGGGATCGGAACGGCGGTCGTCGCTCTGGCGGCTGCCAACGCGCGGGCGGCGGGCTGCGAGTGGCTGCACGTCGATTTCGAGTCCCGGCTGCGAGGCTTCTATTACGACGCCTGCGGTTTCCGTCCGACGGACGCGGGGCTGATCCACCTGCCCACTGCGAAGTGAGCAGCGGGCGCGGTCGCAGAACGGGCGGCCGGTGGGGTGCCCGCCGATGAGCGGCGCCCCGGCGTCGGCCGCGACGTCATGGGGGAGCGCGCGTCCCGGGACCGGACCGGACTTCACTCCGCTGCCACGCCGAATCACCCCGATGGACGGGGTGGCCGAGCCCGTACGCGCCAGGGTGCTGATGCTTTTGGGTTACAGGCCCCGAACGGAAGTGAGGGCGGCATGACCGCACCCGCCATACGCACCTCCCGGCAGCGCGCCAAGCAGCATCGACTCATGGCGGCGGGAGGTGCGGTTGCCGCCCTGTGCGCGGTGACCGTGGCTCCGGCCACGGCGGAGAGCAGGACGGAGAGCAGGACGAGCGCCGGGACACCGACCATCGTCCTGGTGCACGGCGCCTTCGCGGACGCCTCCAGCTGGAACGGGGTGATCGAACGGCTGGAGAGCCGCGGCTACCAGGTCATGGCCCCGGCCAACCCGCTGCGCGGACTGCACAGCGACTCCGCGTACCTCGCCTCGGTACTGAAGTCGGTCAAGGGCCCTGTCGTCCTGGCCGGCCACTCCTACGGCGGTGCCGTCATCAGCACGGCCGCCGCGGGCAACGCGCAGGTGAAGGCCCTGGTCTATGTGTCCGCGCTGATGCCCGACGTCGGCGAGAGCGGCATGTCACTGGCCGCCCGGTTCCCCAGCGCCCTCGCCACCGCCACCGACTCCGTGCCCTACCGGACCGGCACCGCGAGCGGCACCGACCTGTACCTCAAACGGGACAAGGTGCACTCCGTGTTCGCGGCCTGCCTGCCGGAGGGCCAGGCGAACCGGCTGGGGGTCACCCAACGTCCGGCCGCCACGACCGCGTTCTCCGAGAAGGCCGAGGTCGCGGCGTGGAAGGACATACCGTCCTGGGCGCTCGTGGGCCGACAGGACATGACCGTCAACCCCGAGCAGGAACGCTTCGAGGCCAAGCGTGCCCACTCGCACACCGTGGAGATCGACACCTGCCATGTGTCTCTCATCGCGCGGCCCGACGCCGTGGCCGACCTGATCCTCCAGGGCGCGGCCGCCGCCGGATCCGCACCGCAACTGGCGAAGACCGGCACCGGCGGACGCGGCGGACGGGTCGTCGCACTCGGTGCCGTCACCGCGTTCGTTCTCACGGGCGGCGGGATGCTCGCCCTGGGCCGACGGCAGCGCCGCCGCATGCGCTGAAGCCGAAGGGGTGAAGGCCGGCCCGGTGGTCGCCGGGTCCCTGACCGGGACCCGGCGCGATCCGGTCGGTCACGGCCACGGTCGCCGCGCGGCTCAGGGAGCCGCCGGGAGAAACGCAGCCAGTAGTTCGGCGGTCCGGGCGGGGGCTTCTTCGGGGACGTAGTGATCGCACGGCAGCGCCTGGCCGCGTACGTCCTCGGCGTATGCGCGCCAGACGTCGAGGACGTCGTAGTGGCGGCCCACGAAGCTGTGTTCGCCCCACAGGGCCAGGAGGGGGCAGGTGACGCGCCGGCCCTGGGCGGCGTCCGCGTCGTCGTGGACGAGGTCGATGCTCGCGGCGGCCCGGTAGTCCTCACACGTGGCGTGGATGGCCGCCGGGTCGGAGAAACAGCGTACGTACTCGTCCAGTGCCTGCGGGCTGAACGGGGTTCCATCCTGGTGGCGGGCGCCCATGCGGGTGCGGACCCAGAAGGCGGGGTCGGCGCCGATGAGGTGTTCGGGGATGCCGTCGCCGGCGGCGAGGAAGTACCAGTGGTAGTAGCCGAGCCCGAAGTCGGCGTCGGCGTGCCGGAAGGCGTGACGGGTGGGCACGATGTCCAGGACGGCCAGCGCCGTGACGGCGCCCGGGTGGTCCAGGGCGAGGCGGTGTCCGACCCTGCCGCCGCGGTCGTGACCGACGACCGCGAAACGGTCGAAACCCAGTTCCCGCATCACCAGGACCTGGTCGCGGGCCATCGAGCGCTTGGCGTAGGCGGCGTGGTCGGGGCCGGAGCGAGGCTTGTCGCTGTCACCGTAGCCGCGCAGGTCGGTCAGGACGACGGTGTGTCCGGCGGCGAGCAGCGGAGCCACGTGGTGCCAGATCAGATGCGTCTGCGGATAGCCGTGCAGCAGCAGCACGGGAGGCCCGTCTCCGCCGATGCGGGCATGGATGCGCACTCCCTCGGCGTCCACGGTACGACGGTCGAACTCGGGCGGGAGAAGATCGGTCATACCCCGATCACAGCAGGTGGTGGTGGCGCCGGTCCAAGACCGTTCGGCGACAATGCTTATAGGGGCCACCGTATCGCCCTCATCCCCGGCGACGGGATCGGCACCGAGGTGCTGCCTGCCGCCCGCCGGGTCCTGGACGCCGTCGGCGCCCGCTACGGCGTCGCCTTCTCCTACGACGAGTTCGGCTGGTCCTGCGAGCGCTACCTGCGAGAGGGCGCGATGATGCCCGAGGACGGCCTGGACCGACTGCGTGACCACGACGCCATCCTGCTGGGCGCCGTCGGGTACCCCGGCGTCCCGGACCACGTCTCGCTGTGGGGACTGCTGATCCCCATCCGCCGCGGCTTCCGGCAGTACGTCAACCTGCGGCCGATCCGCCGCCGTACGCGCGGCCGTGGTGGGGGCAGGGGCTTCAGGAGTGGTGCAGTTCCAGGACCTCGCCGAAGCCCATGCGGCGGACGAATTCCGTGCGGGCCTCGGTGACGGCGGCGTTGGCCTGCTCGACCTTCGAGTTCGTCAGGTCCACCACGCTGCGGAAGGGCCGTGCGCCGTACGGGAGCGCGAGGATCCGGGTGATCTCCTGCGCGACGACCACGGGGTCGGCCTCGGTGCCCGGTGTGAACAGGCTCTCGGTGGCCTGCTCGTTGCGTGCGACGAGCGGATCGAGGATCTTGTATGCTTCGGCGACCGCGGTGTCGGAGGCCCGGCTGGCCTTGGGGAAGTGGTCGGTGCCCTGGGTGAAGGGGCCGGGCATGACGATCACCGACTCGATGCCCAGCTGCGAGACCTCGTAGGAGGTCACCAGTGCCAGGGCGTCCATGGCCGCCTTGGAGACCACGTAGGGCCCGAGGAAGGGCGGCGTGGTGACCGGGGTGGTGCTGCCGACGTAGAGCAGGGTTCCCCGGCCGCGTGCCCTCATGTGGGGGAGGACGGCGCGGTTGAGCCGCTGCACGCCCAACGTGTTCACGTCGACGAGGTGGGCGATCTCCTCGGCGGTGAACGCCTCGACGTAGCCGGCCACGAGATGGCCCGCGTTGTGGATGACCACGTCCAGCTCGTCGACGTCCCCGAGCACGGTGCGTACGGCGTTGTCGGCCGACTCCTGTGAGGCGACGTCGAGTTCGATCACACGGATGTCGGCCTCCTCGGCGGCGGCCAGGTCGCGCAACTCCCGGGCGGGTTGGGCGTTGCGCCCTTCGGGGGCGCGCATCGAGGCGTAGACGCGGTGACCTGCTCGGGCGAGCGCCTTGGCCGTGAGGTTGCCGATGCCGGTGGCGGCGCCGGTGATGAGAACAGTGGACATGGGGACTCTCCTGCCGTGTGGTTCGTGGTCTGTTCGGGCCTGTTCCGGTCTGCCGGCCCACCGGTCCGCTGGTGGTCGGCGGTCAGGCGATACCGCCGTTGGCGAACAGGACCTGCCCGTTCACCCACCGGCCGTTGGCGCCGGCCAGGAAGGCGACGCTGTGCGCGATGTCCTCGGGGGTGCCGAGCCGCTCCAGGGGAGAGGCGGTGGCGAGCCGGTCGATCAGTTGCTCGCTCTTTCCCTCCAGGAACAGCGGGGTCGCGGTCGGCCCCGGGGCCACGGCGTTCACCGTGATGTCCCGGCCGCGCAGCTCGCGGGCGAGGACGAGGGTCATGGCCTCGACGGCACCCTTGGTCGCCGCGTAGGCGCCGTAGGTCGGCTGCTGCAACCGCGTGACGGACGTGGAGATGTTGATCAGCGCCCCGCCGCCGCGCAGCCGCCGCGCGGCCTGCTGGGACACCACGAACGTGCCGCGCACGTTGACCCGGTGCATCCGGTCGAACGCGTCGAGGTCCATCTCGGCCAGCGGCGCCAGCAGCATGATCCCGGCGGTGTTGACCACCACGTCGACCCCGCCGAAGCGCTCCTCGGCGGCGTCGAACAGGGCGGCCATGTCCGCGGCGTCCGCGACGTCGCCACGTACCGCGACGGCGGCGCCGCCGGTGGCCGCGATCGAGGCCACGACCTCCTCGGCGCGCCGGGCGCTGCCCGAGTAGTGCACGACCACGGACATGCCGTCGGCGGCCAGCGCGCGGGCGACGGCGCCGCCGATCCCTCCTGAACCCCCGGTCACGATGGCGACCCGGGTGGCTGTCTGGTCAACGGTGGTCATGGCGAATCTCCCTCTCGTCTATGTGGACAGTGAGTACACTAATTCATATGTAGACTGCTTGTCCATATAGTCTTTCGAGAACACCGCACCGACCGTGTCCCCACACTGGTGAATGAGGAGTACGCATATGGAGCGATCGGACACCGGGGCGCCCGCCGGCGCCCTCAAACCGGGCCGTGGCCGTCGCCGCGCCGAGGACGTCCGCCGAGCCACCCTGGCCGCGGCGGGCGACATGCTGTTCTCCGAGGGTGTGCACAGCGTGACCTTCTCCAAGGTCGCCGCCCGCGCCGGCGTCAGCAAGATGACGCTCTACAAGTGGTGGCCCTCGCCCGGCGCCCTCGCCTTCGACGCCTACTACAACGCCCTGGAGGACACCCTCGCCTTTCCCGACACCGGCGACATCAGGCGCGACCTCACCACCCAACTGCACGCGTTCGTCGACCTGCTGCGCGGCCGCGGCTCCGTGGTCGCCGAGATCATCGGGGTCGCCCAGAGCGACCCGGACGTGGCGGAGGCACTGTCGACGCACTACACCCAGCAGCGCCGCAGACTCGCCGTCGAACGCCTCGGACACGCCCGGCAGGAGGGGCAGATCCGCGAGGACGTCGACCTGGAGTCGATCGTCGACCAGCTCTGGGGCGCCTGCTACCACCGGCTGCTGCTCCCCGCGCAACCCCTGACCAGGGAGTTCGCCGATCAGCTGATCGCCAACCTGTTCCAGAGCATCACCCCGCACCGCGAGCCTCGCGCCTGAGCCCACACATCACCAGCCCCGCCGAACCCACCCGCCGAACCCACCCGCCGAACCCGCCCCACTCGCCCCGGCCGCCCCGCACGGGGCAGGTCGGGGCAGACCGGGGCGGGTCGGGACCGGCGTGGTGGCGGTGCCGGCGAGTCAGGGTCGGGTCGCCCGCTCCAGCTCGATCAGGACCGAGTGGTACGAACGCCCCGTCGCCCGGTCCATCCCGATCTCGCACATGCGGTTGGCGGAGAGATAGGCCCCGTACTCGCGGGAGTTGACCTCCGCCGCCTCCTTCGCCGTCGCCGACTCCGTCAGCTCCTTGTGGAGCATCCCGCGGTCGCCGGCGAACGCGCAGCACGCGGCGTCGTCGGGCACGACGACCTCCTCGGCGCAGGCCGCGGCGACCGTACGCAACTGGTCCACGTCACCGAGGTGTTGCATCGAACACGTCGGGTGGAGGACCGCCGAGGCGATTCGCCGCAGGACGGTCAGTTCCGGCAGCAGTTCCTCGGCCGCCCAGACGACCGAGTCGACGACGGTCAGCCGCCGGTGCCGTTCCCGGTTGGCGTCGGTGAGATACGGGACCACCTCGTGGGCGATGCCCAGCGTGCACGACGAGGCGTCGACGATCAGCGGAAGCCGGCCCGCCTCGGTCCAGTCCCAGGCGGCCGCCACGATGCGGTTGGCCATCACCGTGTTGCCGTCGGCGTACCCCTTGGAGTGCCAGATCGTCGCGCAGCACGTTCCCGCCACGTCCTCGGGGATCCACACCGGCTTGCCCGCGCGGGCCGAGACGTCGACGACGGCCCTGTGCAGCGAGGCGGTCCCGTCGCCGTGGGACTCGCCGAAGATCCGGTTGACGCAGGCCGGGTAGTAGACAGCGCTCGCTCCCGTCCGCGAGGTGCGCGGCGGTCTGCGGGCGGCGGCCGACGGGATCTCCGGCAGCCACTCGGGGACCAGATCGGGGTTCACCGCCTTGCGGGCGAGCCCGGTGACGCTCTCCAACAGCCGGTCACTGATCCTGTCGGCCGCCGCGACGGCCAGCCGCGCCGAGTTCTCCACGGTCCTGAACCGCTTCGCGGTGTGCGCCGCGACCCGCTCCTCGCGCGCGGAGTGCCGCAGATGGCGGAAGTCCCTCATCATGGCGCCGGTGTCGATGCCGACCGGACAGGCGAGTTTGCAGGTGGAGTCACCCGCGCAGGTGTCGACGGCGTCGTAGCCGTAGGAGTCGAGCAGTTCGCTCTCCACCGGCGAACCGCTGTGCTGCCGCATCATCTCCCGCCGCAGCACGATCCGCTGGCGAGGCGTGGTGGTCAGGTCCTGGCTGGGGCAGGTCGGTTCGCAGAAACCGCATTCGATGCACGGGTCGGCGACCAGTTCGACCTTGGGGATGGTCTTCAGTCCGCGCAGATGCGCCGCGGGGTCGCGGTCGAGGACGATCCGGGGGGCCAGTACCCCGTCGGGGTCGATGACCTGCTTCGTGCGCCACATCAACTCGGTGGCCCTGGGACCCCACTCCAGTTCCAGGAACGGGGCGATGTTGCGGCCGGTGGCGTGTTCCGCCTTGAGCGATCCGTCGAAACGCTCCACGGTCATCCGGCAGAAGTCGTCCATGAACGCGGCGTACCGGTCGACGTCGGACGGCTTCGACGCGTCGAAGGCGAGCAGGAAGTGCAGATTGCCGTGGGCGGCGTGGCCCGCGACGGCGGCGTCGAAACCGTGCTCCGCCTGGAGCCGCAGGAGGTCCCGGCAGGCTTCGGCGAGCCGGGACGGCGGAACCGCGAAGTCCTCCGTGATGAGCGTCGTACCCGGCGGGCGGGAGCCGCCGACGGCGGTGACGAACGCCTTGCGGGCCTTCCAGTATCCGGAGACGACCTTGGCGTCACGGGTGAACGCGTTGGTCACCGACGCGACCGGCGCGACCAGGTCCAGCCTTTCGACGACCGCGGCCGCCGCCCGCTCGTACGCCTCCCGCCCCGGTTCGTCCGGGGCCCGGAACTCCACCAGCAGCGCCGCGGTCTCCCCGGGCAGCTCGGACCAGTCCGCCGGCACGCCCTGGACGCGCACCGAGGCGCGCAGCGTGTTGCCGTCCATCAGTTCGACGGCGATCGCTCCCGCCGCGTTGAACAGCGGCACGGCAGCCGCGGCGGCAGTCAGCGAGGGGAAGAAGAGCAGCGCGGAGGAGACCATCCGGTCCAGCGGAAGGGTGTCGAAGACGACGTCGGAGATGAACCCGAAGGTGCCCTCGGAGCCGATCATCAGCCCGCGCAGGATCTGCACGGGCGTGGCACCGTCGAGGAAGGCGTCGAGCCGGTACCCGTTGGTGTTCTTGATCTCGTACTTGGCGCGGATCCTGGCGGTGAGCGCCGGGTCCGCCTCGATCTCCGCCTTGAGGGCGAGCAGCCCCTCGCACAGCTCCGGTTCGGCCCGCGCCAGCGACTCGTCCGCCCCCGGATCGGCCGTGTCGACGACGGTGCCGCTGGGCAGCACGAAGGTCAGCGAGGCGACGGTGCGGTACGCGTTGCGGGTGGTGCCGGCCGTCATCCCGGAGGCGTTGTTGGCGACGACCCCGCCGACCGTGCAGGCGATGGCGCTCGCCGGATCGGGGCCCAGCAGCCGGCCGTACCGGGCGAGGGTGGCATTGGCACGCATGATCGTGGTTCCGGGGCGGACCCGGGCCCGCGCGCCGTCGTCCAGGACCTCGATGCCCGTCCAGTGGTGGCGGACGTCGACGAGGATGTCCTCGCCCTGCGCCTGGCCGTTCAGACTGGTGCCGGCCGCCCGGAAGACGACCTCGCGCCCGTTGCGGCGCGCGTACGACAGGACCGCCGAGACGTCGTCGATGCTCTCCGGGACCACGACGACCTGCGGGACGAACCGGTAGGGGCTCGCGTCGGAGGCGTACTTCACCAGGTCGGAGACCTTCCACCGGACCTTGTCGGCACCCAGCAGGGCGGTCAGTCCGTCGCGCAGCGGGCCGGGCGTGCCCGCCGCCCGGCCGTCGGGGAGCCGGTCGGGGGCCGCGGCCCGGTCGGCATCGGGACGGAGGGCTTCTGGCCTGGGCTCCAGCAGCGGCATGACGTGGGTCTCCTCGGTGGACGGGTGTGCCCCTCGGGCAGGGGCGCTCGGTGGGGGCCCGGCCGGGTGCCCGGTGCCGGGCGGCGCGGTCCGACAGGCACGGCGCGCCGCCCGGCACCGGTACGGCCGCGGCAGGTCAGTCGCTTTCGGTGCGATCGTGCAGCACGGCCACCACATCGATCTCGACGAGGATGTCCATCAGGTCGGACCCGACCGTGGTCCGCACCGGGTAGGGCTCGGTGAAGAACTCCCGGTAGGCCGCGTCGTACTCGGCGAAGTCCCGTTTCAGGTGCTGTAGGTGTGCGGTGACCTTGACGACGTCCTGCTGGGTCAGACCGCGCTCGGCGAGTACGGCGCGGAGGGTGCGCAGCACCTGCGCGGTCTGTGCGCCGACCCCTTCCGGTACCGCGCCGGTGTCCGGGTCCTGCGGTCCGAACCCGGCCGTGTACAGGAACCCGCCCGCCACCACGCCCTGGGAGTAGGCCCCGGCAGGACGGGGAGCACCGGCGGTGCGCACGGCTTCCTTGCCCGTACGTCCTCCCACACGTCCTCCCTCGCGACCCTCCGTACGTCCTCCCTCGCGTCCCTCCATATGCCCTTCCCCACGTTCTCCAGGACGTCGTTCCACCGGCCCTCCGACACGTCCCGTGCTTCCCATGCTTCCTACGCCTCCCACGCCTGTGCCGCCTCCCCCCTGTGTACCGTCTCGTCTCCCGTGCCGCCGCTCATCCCGTCAGGTCGCCTTCCCGCTCGTTGACCGCGGCGTAGTGCGTGAGCTTGTCCTCGTCCACGGTCACCCCCAGGCCGGCTCCGGTCGGCACCCGCAGCCTGCCGTTCTCCAGGTGCAGCGGCTCGATGATGTCGTCCGCGTGCAGGTAGTACATGCTGTCGATGGCCCGGGACAGCACCGGTGTGCTGGCGACGACGGCCAGATGCGCGGCGGTCGCGATGCCGAGTTCGCCGCCGCTGTGCAGGTTCATGCCGAGGCCGAAGGTCTCGCAGTGCGCGGCGAGCGCCTTCGTGGCCGAGATTCCGCCCCACTTGTAGACGTCACCGTGGATGACGTCCACCGCGTTCAGCCGCACGGCCGGTGCGAAGTCCTCGAAGCGGACGACACACATGTTGGTGCACAGCGGGATGCGCACCTTCGCCTTCACCTGGCTCATGCCCTCGATGCCGACGCACGGGTCCTCCAGGTACTCCAGGTCCAGGGCTTCGAGGGCGATCCCGGCGCGTACCGAATCGGGAACGGACCAGGCCGCGTTCGGATCGACCCGCAGGTTCACCTCGGGCAGCGCCTCGCGCAGCGCACGCAGGATGGCGACATCGCCGGCCGCGTCCCTCGTGCCCTTGAGCTTGACGGCCTCGAAGCCGCCCTCCGTCACGACCCGCAGGGCGTGTGCGGCCAGTGCCTCGGGCAGCGCCGCCCCCTCGGCGCCGGGCGCGTCCGCCCGGGTGATGAGCGCGGTGATCGGGACCTCGTCGCGCACGGCGCCGCCCAGCAGATCGGTGACCGACTGCTCGGTGGCCTTGCCCATCGCGTCCCAGCAGGCGACGTCGACGGCCGCGATGGCGGCGTAGCCGAGGTAGCCGTGGAAGAACGGCACCATGTGCTGTTTGCGGTGGAACGCCTCCAGCGCGAACGGGCTGGTGCCGATCAGGTCGGCGGCCATCGACCGGACGATCGCGGCGACCGGCCTGCCCCACATCGTCTCGCCCCAGCCCTCGACGCCCTCGTCGGTACGGATGCGCACGACGGTACGGGTCTCACCCGTCTTGGTCTCGAACGAACTGGTGAAGGGATTGACCAGGGGGAGGTTGACGACCCATACGTCGACGTCGGTGATCTTCATGTCTGCTCCTCGAATCGTGGGACGGCCCCTTCGCGCGGGGCGGCGGCCGTCGGGGGAGGCCGTTGTCGCCGGCCTCACTGCGTCGCGGCGTCGAATGCCCGGATCGCGCGGGCCAGTCCTCGTGCCCTGTCGTCCAGCAGCGCACCGCCGGGTGCGGCGTCCGCGCCGGACGGGTCGTCCGTCGAGCCGCCCACCCGCGCCCACTCCCCGTGGCGCTCCACGGTCAGGCCCGGGTAGGGCGGTGTGTCGAACAGGGGAGGCGGTACGACGGGTGCGCGGGCGGGTACGGGAGTGCGGACCAGCTCCGGACGGGCCGCCAGCATCAGCGACGTCTCGAACCAGCCGGCGTGGCCCGGCGTGACGTCCGGCCGGCCCGCCTCGCTCTCACCCGAGGTGAGCGTCCAGTACGAGCAGGCGGCGACGGAGACCTCGGCGCGCAGCGCGAACCGCTTCACGGCCAGGCGCATGATCTCGTCGTTGCCGCCGTGCCCGTTCACGATCATGACGCGGCGGTGTCCGCTGGTCACGAGCGAGTCCAGGACGTCGTCGAGGACGGCGCCCAGCGTGGCGGCGGAGAGCGAGACGGCCGCGGCGAACAGGTGGTGGGGGCTGTGCCCGAAGGGCAGGGCGGGCAGCCGTACCACGTCGGGGCCCGCCGCCTCCCGCGCGAACAGGTCCAGTGCCCGGTCGACGACCGCCTCGACCAGGAGGGTGTCGGTCCCCATCGGGAGGTGCGAGGCGTGCTGCTCCTGCGAACCGATGGGCAGCAGGGCGATGCCGTTCTCACCGGCCTGCCGCACCTCGCGCCAGGTCAGTTCGTTCAGTCTCAGTTGACTCACGGTGCTACCTCTCCGAAACGGGTACGTGGCAAAGTCGGCGCATGGTCCACAAACGTTCTCCGTTGCGACTGGTGCCCGAGCCCGCGCCGCAACGGACCGCACCCCGTGCCCCGCAGCGGCTGGGGGCCGTCGAGCTGGTACCGGGCCGGGTCAGGGCGGCGGTGCTGTCCGTCGCGGGGCAGATCCTGCACCGCGTCGAGACGTCGTACGACGCGGCCACCGCGACCGCGGCGGACATCGACGCGGCCCTGACCGGGGCCACCGCGTTCTTCGCCGACCACGACCTCAGGGGCATCGGGGTGGCCGCCGCCGGGCTCGTGGATCCCCCGACCGGTCTGATCCTGGAAGTCAACGACGTACCCGCGCTGCACGGATATCCGGTGAGGGAGCGGCTCGGCGCGCTCACCGGAAGGAGCGTGCGGGTGGAGCACCGGGCGAGACTCCAGGTCCTCGGCGACCGCTGGTTCGGCGCGGGCCGCGGACGGCGCACCTTCGCCTCGGTCTCGACGGGCGAGGTGCTCGGGGTGGGCGTCCTCTACGACGGCGAGGTGCTGGCTCCGCCCGGTGGCCGCAGCGGCGCGCACATGACCGTGGCGGCCAGCGGTGAGCCGTGCACCTGCGGCAGCCGCGGCTGCTGGAAGACCCTCGCCACCAGCGGCTGGCTGCGGGCCCGCGCGCAGGCCGCGGGACTCGGGGCCGGCCTGTCGCTGGAGGCGCTGGTCAGGCGCGGGGACGGGCCCGCCGGGCGGGTGGTGGAGGAGTACGCGCACAACCTCGCTCTGGGCCTGGTCAACGTGCAGCAGTTGTTCGCGCCCGGCCTCTTCATCCTGCACGGTGAGGCACGCGAGGGCGGTGCGGGATTCCGCACGGTGGTCGAGGAACGGCTGCGTGCCGCCGTCGCCTTCGGGGGCGCCGAGCAGCCGCGGGTGCTGGTGAGCGAGGCCGCCGTGGACGACGTGGCGCTGCTCGGCGGCGCCGGACTCGTCCTCTCGCAGCCGTAGCGCGTGGCCCGTCATCGGCCGTCTTCGCCGGTGCGGGGCGTGCGGTCGGCGGCCCGGCGGCCCCGGCGCGGGTCCAGGACCGGTACCGCGTCCAGCAGTTGCCGCGTGTAGGGGTGCTGGGGACTGCGGAACACCTGTGCCGCCTCGCCCACCTCGACCAGGCGGCCGCGGCGCATCACCGCGACCCGGTCGGCCACCTGCCGTACGACGGCCAGGTTGTGCGATACGAAGACGTAGGTCAGGCGAAGCCGCTGCTGCAACTCCGCCAGCAGGTCGAGGACGGTGGCCTGCACGGACACGTCCAGTGCGCTGGTGGGTTCGTCGAGGACCAGGAGGCGGGGCTCCAGCGCGAGTGCGCGGGCGATCGAGACGCGCTGGCGCTGGCCGCCCGAGAACTCGTGCGGGTAGCGGTCCTGGACGCCCGCGTCCAGGCCGACGGCATCGAGGAGTTCCCCGACCCGTTGCCTGGTCCGTGCCCTGCCGCGCCGCCCGCGGGCCGCCGGGTCATGGGTGACCAGCGGCTCGGCGACGATGTCGGTGATCCGCATGCGCGGGTTCATGCTGGAGTACGGATCCTGGAACACGACCTGCATCTGGCGGCGTACGGCGCGCAGCTCGGCCGCGGAGAGCCCGGCGAGGTCCCGTCCGTCGAAGCGGACGCTGCCCGCGGTGGGTTCGAGGAGCTTCAGCAGCAGCCGGGTCAGGGTGGTCTTGCCGCAGCCGGACTCGCCGACCAGCGCCAGGGTCTCGCCCTCGTGGACGTCGAGTGACACGTCGTCGACCGCCACGTGCACCGTCCTGCCGCCGAACTCCTTGCGGAGGCCGCTCAGTTGCAGCAGGGGGCGACCGGTGGGCGTCGGGGGCGCGGTTTCGGTGCTCACACCGCCTCCAATCGTGGGGTGGCGGCCAGCAGCCTGCGGGTGTAGTCGTCGGCCGGCCGGTCGAAGACGTCCACGACATCGCCGCTCTCGACGACTTCGCCCTTGTTCATGACCACGGCCCGGTCAGCGGTCTCGGCCACCACCGCGAGGTCGTGGGTGATCAGCACGACCGCCATGTCGTGCTTGTGCTGAAGGGTGACGAGCAGGTCGAGGATCTGGCGCTGCACGGTGACGTCCAGCGCGGTGGTCGGTTCGTCGGCGATGAGCACCCGGGGGCGCGCCACCAGGGCCGTCGCGATCATCACGCGCTGGCGCAGTCCGCCGGAGAGTTCGTGCGGGTACTGCCGGTAGCGCTGGGCGGGGTCGGGGATGCCCACCTCGTCCAACGCGGCGAGCGCGGCCTCCTTCGCCGCGGCGCGGGACATGTCCGTGTGGTGCCTGAGCACCTCGGCGACCTGCGTGCCGACGCGCTGGAGCGGGTCGAGACTCGTCATCGGGTCCTGGAAGACCATGGCGATGTCATGACCTCTGATCCCGCCGAGTTGCTTCTCGGAGAGCTTCAGCAGGTCACGGCCGTCGAAGAGGATCTCGCCGCCCGCGTAGACGCACGGCGGGGTCGGGTTGAGGCCGAGGACGGAGAGCGCGGTGGCGGTCTTCCCGCTGCCCGACTCCCCGACGACGGCCAGGGTCTCGCCGGCGTGGACGTGGAGGGACACGTCCCGGACGGCGTGCACGACGGAGGTGTCGAGCCTGAAGTCGACGCTGAGGTGTCTGATCTCCAGCAGCGGCTGGGCGTCCGCCGGTCGGCGGGACGGTTCGCTTGCCGGTCGGTTCTTGGTCATCGGCGGTATGCCTTCGGGTCCGCGACGTCCCGCAGGGCGTCGCCGGTGATGTTGACGGCGAGTGAGGTGAGCATGAGCGCGATGCCGGGGAACACGGCGACCCACCAGGAGGTGCCCAGGTAGAGCTGCCCGTCGGCGAGCATGGAGCCCCAGGTGACGGTCTCCTTCGGCACGCCGAGGCCCAGATAGCTCAGGGACGCCTCCGCGACGATCGCGGCGGCCACGTGCAGGGTCCCGATGGTGGCGAGGGGCGCCAGCACGTTCGGCAGCAGGTGGCGGCGCATGATGGTGACGTCGGTGACGCCGATCGCCCGTGCCTCGGTGACGAAGTCGCGTGAGCGCAACGACATCACCTCGGACCGTACGACGCGGGCGTAGGAGACCCAGCCGGTGAAGCCGAGGACGAGGATCACGTACCAGAGCCCGGAGCCGAGGAATCCGACGATGGCGAGGGCCAGGAGGAGTGCGGGAAAGGCGAGTTGGATGTCGGCCAGCCGCATCAGCACCCGGTCGGCCCAGCCGCCGAAGTAGCCGGAGGCCAGTCCCACGGCGGTGCCGATGACTCCGGCGAGCAGTGCCGCGCCGGCCCCGACGAGCAGGGAGACACGCGCTCCGTAGATGACGCGGGAGAGTATGTCGCGGCCGAGCTGGTCGGTGCCGAGCGGATGGGCCGTGCTGCCGCCGCTCTGCCAGGCGGGCGGTCGCAGCCGCAGCAGGAGGTTCTGCGCGTTGGGGTCGTGGGGCGCGAGGAACGGGGCGAACAGGGCGGCTGCCAGCAGGAGCGCGAGCACCGCGAGTGCCGGTACGGCGGGCTTGTTGCGCAGCAGCGCCCGCAGGACGGGGGATCCGGAGCCGGCGGTCGGAGCCCCGGCAGGGGCCTGATCGGCCGCGGCGGCCGGTGACATGAGGGTCATCGTGACGTCCTCACCCTCGGGTCGAGGAAGCTGTAGGAGAGGTCGACGAGCAGGTTCACCACGACGAAGGTGGCGGCGAAGAACAGGACGGTCGCCTGGACGAGGGGGAAATCGCGGTTGGAGATCGCCTGGATGGTCAGCTGTCCGACTCCGGGCCAGGAGAAGACCTGTTCGGTGAGGATCGCACCGCCCAGCAGGCTGCCCACTTCGAGTCCGATGACGGTCACCACCGGCAGCGAGGCGTTGCGCAGTCCGTGGGTGAGCACCACCTTCAGCGGCCCGAACCCCTTGGCGCGGGCGCTGCGGATGTGATCGGAGGACAGCACGTCGATCAACGAGGAGCGCAGCAGACGCGCGACGACCGCGACGGAGTAGACGGCGAGGGTGACGGCGGGCAGGACCAGGTTGGCGAAGGTCCCGTAGCCGGAGGCGGGCAGGGCGTGCAGGCCGACGGCGAAGACCAGGACGAGCAGGATCCCGACCCAGAACGGCGGGGTGGACTGGCCGAGCAGTACGCCGGTCATCACGGCCCGGTCGGAGCCGCGCCCGCGGCGCATCGCGGCGAAGACACCCGCGGGGACGGCGATGACGAGGGTCACCGCCAGGGCCGCGGCGGCGAGTTCGAGCGTGGCGGGCAGCCGGTCGGCGAGGATCCGGCTGACGGGCTGGCCGTAGACGAGCGAGTTGCCGAAGTCGAGGCGGGGCAGCCCCCAGAGGAAATCGAGGTACTGCGTGAACAGCGGCCGGTCGAGGCCGAGGGAGGCGCGGAGCGCGCTCTCCTGTGCCGCGGTGGCGTCGGGGGGCAGCAGGATCTTCACGGGGTCGCCGGAGAGCCGTACGAGGAAGAAGGAGACGGTCGCCGTGCACAGCAGGACGAACACGGCGGTGCCGAGGCGCCGCAGGACGAACAGGGCCGGCCGTGCCGCCCGGGAGTCGCGTCGCGGCTCGGCCGCCGGGGCGGGCGGTCGGTCCAGGGTGAGGTCGCTCATCGGGAGACTACCGCGCTCTCCATGGTCAGGACACCGGCGGAGCCCGGTTTCCAGCGGGGCCGGTCGTTGCGGGCGAAGATGTTGTCGATCTGGTAGAGGAAGACGAAGGGTGCCTCCTCGCGCATCAGCCGTTGCAGGTCGGAGAAGGCCCGCTCGCGCTCCGCGGGGTCCTCGGAGAGTTCCTCGATGTCGATGAGGCGGTCGGCTTCCGCCGAGTGCCAGCGGCTCTGACGGCGGTCCCGGCGCACGTTCGACTGGACCATGCTCTCGCCGTCCAGCGTCCAGACGGTGCTGGCCGCCAGGTAGATCGGGCCCAGTGCTCCCCGGTTGTCGGAGGTGAGCCGCGCCGCGTAGGTACCGGGGTCGAGGAGGTCGACGCGTGCCTGCACCCCGGCCTCGGCCAGCAGACCGGAAAGGGCCTCCGCGACATTGGAGTCGACGTTGGACGCGGTGAGTGTCGTGGCGAAGCCGTGCGGGTAGCCGGCCTCGGCGAGCAGGGCGCGCGCGGTCTTCACCGAGCGGGTGAACGGCTTGACGGAGGCGTCGAAGCCGAAGGCGCCGCGCGGGATGAGGGCGGGGGTCTCGGTGGCCTTCCCGTCGAGCACCGCCTTGATCAGCAGGGGCACGTCGACGGCGTGGTTGAGCGCTTGGCGCACCCGGCGGTCCTGGAGCGGGCCCTTCTCCAGGGTGTTCAGGGAGAGATAGGAGGTGCGGATCCCGGTGAAGCCGTCCAGGGTGATGCCGGAGTAGCCGTCGAGCTGCTGGGCGGCGTCCGGGGTGAGGCCGGCGACGAGGTCGACGCCGCCGCTCTGCAAGGAGGCCAGTGAGGACGAGGCGTTGGGGGCCGGGCTGAAGACGAGGCCGTCGACGCTCGGGCGGCCCTGCCAGTGGCCGGCATAGGCCCGCATCCGCAGTTCGTGGTCGCGCTGCCAGCTGACGAAGGTGAACGGGCCGGTGCCGACGGGGTGTTCGGCGAATCCGGCGTCGCCGACCTCGGACAGGTGGCGGGGCGGCACGACCACTCCGCCGAACAGGGAGAGTTTGGCGGGCAGGATCGGGTCGTGCACCGTGGTGTGGAAGTCCACGGTGAACCGGTCGACGACGGTGACGTCCTCGACGTAGCGGAGCTCGACGATCGGAGACTTCGTCGCCGGGTCGAGCAGGCGCTTGATGCTGAACGCGACCGCCTGCGCGTCGCACGCCTCACCGTTGTGGAAGGTCACCCCGGGACGGATCCTGAACCGCCAGGTGCGCGTGTCGGTGGCCGCCCAGGACAGGGCGAGCCTGGGATGCAACTGGTTGTCCCGGCCGCGGGTGGTGAGCGTGTCGAAGATGTTGATCAGGACGTTCATCGACACCATGTCGCCCTGCTTCTGCGGGTCCAGCGTCTTCGGGTCCCCCGGTTGGGAGACCCGCAGGACGTTCCCGGCCCGGGTCGCCGACGTGCCGCAACCGCTCAGGAGCGCCGGAGCGCCGAGAGCCCCGATCAGCAGACCACCGGACCGCAGGACGTCGCGTCGGGGCAGAGGGATACGGTCCACGATGCGCCCCTGACGTATGCGTTCCATTAAGCAACACATCCGTTTCGTCAGATGGAATGTGGTTGCGCTAAGCTAAGCGACATGGCGAAAGCGGTCAACACCCGATCGGTCGAGCAGGAACCCGCGAAGGGCCCCGTCGACAAGGCGATGGAAGTGCTCGAAGCGCTCGTCCAGCCCGGCGGACCCCACCGGTTGGGCGAGATCGCCCGACGCACGGGCCTCGCCAAACCGACCGTCCACCGGCATCTGCGGACGATGGCGGAGTACGGTTTCGCCGAGTCCGCGGAAGGCGGCAGCTACCGTGCGGGCCCCCGGCTGCTGGGCCTGGCCGCCGCCGCCCTCAACGACGCCGCCGCCCTCGAACTCGCTCGGCCCGTCCTCGTCGACCTGCGCCGGCGCACCGGGCACGTCGCGCTCTACGCGGTACGGCACGCGTCCGACGCCGTGTACCTGGAGCAGTCCGAGCCGGCGCGCGAATACCGGATGAGCGCGCGACCGGGGCACCGATCGCCGCTCTACGCCTGCGGCGTGGGGCTCGCCATGCTCTCGGCCCTGACCGCCGAGGAGGTCGCCGCCTTCCTCCACACCTGCGCCTGCGAGGCCCGGACACCGCGCACGGTCACCGAACCGGCCGCGCTCCGCGCCCTCCTGGCGCAGGCGGCCTTGAGCGGCTACGCCGTCGAGGACGAGTACGACGAGCCGGACGTACGGTCGGTGGCGGCTCCCGTCCTGAACGCGCAGGGGCACGCCGTGGGCGCGATCGGCATCTCCGGGCTGACCTTCACCCTGGACGCCGAGAGCGTGGAGGTGTTCGGACCCATGGTGCGCGCCGCCGCCCGGACGGTCTCCGCCGGTCTCGGCGCGCGGACACCGGCCCTGGGCGTGGTGGACACGGCCGTCCGGGGTGAGCGGGGATGAGCGTCCTGCCCGAACTGATCGCCGCCGGACGTGAACAGCACGTCTACTCGGGTGCCGCCTGGTCCGTCGGCGACGCCGGCGGGCCGTTCGACCGCGGCCGGCACGGCACCCGGAGCCGGGACGGACACCCCCTGGACGGCAGTGAGCTGTGGGACCTCGCCTCGGTGACGAAACCGATCGTCGGGCTCGCGGTGATGGCGCTCGTCGAGCGCGGCACACTGACGCTCGACACCACCGTGGGCGCCTGTCTGCCCGGATACCGGGACGGCGACAAGGCAGACCTGACGATACGTCAACTCCTCACCCACACCTCGGGCATCCCCGGCCAGGTACCCCTCTACCGCGACCACCCCACCCGCGCGTCCCTGCTGGAAGCCGTACGCCTGCTGCCCCTGAGCGCGCGGCCGGGCACCCGCGTCCAGTACTCCTCGCAGGGGTTCATCATCCTCGGCCTGATCGCCGAGGCCGTGACCGGGCGGCCACTGGACACCCTGGTGGACCAACTGGTGTGCGCTCCGCTCGGCATGGCACACACCTTCTTCCGCCCCGCTCCCGAGCAGCGCGTACGGGCCGTGGCCACCGAGGACTGCCCCTGGCGCGGCCACCTGGTCGTCGGCGAGGTCCATGACGAGAACGCGGTCGTGCTCGGCGGAGTCGCCGGCCACGCCGGACTGTTCGCCACGCTCGAAGACATGGAACTGCTCGGCGCCGCACTCGTCGCCGACGGCCGGGGAATACTGCGCCCGGAAACCTTCGCCGTCATGACCGCCGCCCATACCGACCACCTCGCGCTACGGCGCGCGCTCGCCTGGCAGGGCCGCGACCCGGCCGACTCGCCCGTCGGAACCGCCTTCGGCCCGGACTCGTACGGACACACGGGATTCACCGGCACCAGCCTCTGGATCGACCCCGCCGCGAAGCGCTACGCCGTGCTGCTGACCAACCGCGTCCACCCGACCAGGCACGGCGACGGGATCACCACCGTACGCCGCGCGTTCCACGACGCCGCCGCGGCGCTGCCCGCCCCCGCACGGGCCGACGTGGAGCGGCGCCCGCGTGCCACCGGGTGCTGATCGGCTCTCGCCCCGCAACGGCACGTTCGCTGGTGGGCACGCACACACACCCTGCGTCACGGGGTCGGACCTG
The DNA here is from genome assembly GCF_042268025.1 of Streptomyces sp. NPDC056161. Lineage (NCBI taxonomy): Bacteria > Bacillati > Actinomycetota > Actinomycetes > Kitasatosporales > Streptomycetaceae > Streptomyces > Streptomyces sp. NPDC056161. The sequence continues at coordinate 110,223 of NZ_JBHJUV010000013.1, read as the reverse complement.
ACCGTGGTGGCGGTGGTCGCGTAGGACGGGGCGGCAGGCGCCGGGCGGAAACCGGTCCCGCTCTCGAACACTGTTCAAGCACCTCGACGGCGGACCCAGCGGCCCGGTGGCCGGGGGACCCAGCGGCCCGGTGGCCGGGGGACGAGACTAGGGATTCCACGGATTACCGGGCACGCCGTCCGCTGAAAACTGAGCAGCGAGTCGAATGGCCGCGCCACGAGAGGAGTGCGTGATGAAACTCGCTACGTTCGACGCCGGTGCTGGACAGCATGTCGGTTTCGTGGACGGTGACAAGGTGATGGACCTGACGGCGGCCGATCCGTCGTTGGCGACGATGATCGAACTGCTGGAGCGGGGCCCGAGGCAGGTGTCGGAATCCGTCGGCTCGGTCCCGGGCCTTTCCCTGTCGGAGGTGAGGCTGTGCGCGCCGGTGCCCAGGCCGCCGAAGTTTCTCGCCATCGGCTACAACTATGCCGCCCATCTCGAAGAGACCCATATGGAGCGGCCCACCCGGCAGGCATGGTTCAACAAACAGCAGACCTGCATCATCGGGCCCGGCGACCCGGTATGGATCCCGGCGGTCGCCCCGAACGAGGTCGACTACGAGGGCGAACTCGGCCTGGTGATCGGCAAGCGGTGCAAGAACGTCCCGAACGAGAAGCAGGCCGTGCTGGACGTCGTCGCGGGGTTCACCATCGTCGACGACGTCAGTGTGCGCGACTGGCAGACCCTTGAGCCGGGCATGGTGGTCAGCAAGTCCTTCGACACCCATGGCCCGGTCGGCCCGTGGATCGTCACCCCGGACGAGATCGGCGACCCGCTCGACCTGCGGTTGCGGACCTACGTCAAGGGCGACCTGCGCCAGGACGGACATACGGCGGACATGCTGTACGACCTGTACGAGCAGGTCTCCTACCTCTCCAGCGCGTTCACCCTGGAGGTCGGAGACGTGCTGGCCACCGGCACCCCGAGCGGTATCGCCTGGCACCGGCCCGGCATGTATCTCAAGGCGGGCGACACCGTTCGCATCGAGATCGACAGGATCGGCTTCCTGGAGAACCCGGTCGTCGACGAACCCCGCCGACCGGCTGCGTAGCGGGATCTCCGCCGAGGCCGGGGCGTACCGAGGCGCGCGCCCGGTCGACTCGGGGGACCGGCGAGGACGCCCTGAGCGTCGGTGGCAACCGGTGGAGCGCGGTCGGTTCCTCGGTCAATCCGCGGGCCGGTGTGCCTGGTTCGCCTCGCGGAGGGCCTCCCAGGCGTCCGCCACCAGACCGACGTGCCCGAGCTTGTCGGGGTTGTTCACCGTGCGGATCGTCTTGATCCGCCCATCGAGCACGTCAAGTGCCCAGGCGCTGAGGACCTGGCCGTGCCGGTCGCGGAAGACCGAGCCCGGCTGTCCGTTCACCTGCTGCGGCTCCACCATGCCACCGCTCCTGATCACCAGCGGGACGAACGCCGCCAGCGCCCGGAGCACGTTCTCGGCGCCAAGGATGACGGGCTGGAACTGCGGGGCCTTGCCGCCGCTGTCGCCGATCATGTGAACGTCGGCGGCCAGCAGCTCGGTCAGCCCGTCGACGTCTCCTTCGCGGAAGGCGTCGAAGAACCGTTCGGCGAGTTCCTCGCGTTCCTTCCGGTCGGCCTCGAACCGGACCCGGCCCGCGTCCATGTGACGGCGTGCCCGCACCGCGAGCTGGTGGCACGCCGCTTCCGACCGTCCCACGGCCGCGGCGATCTCCGTGAAGCCGAAGGCGAACACCTCCCTCAGCACGAAGACCGCGCGCTCAAGCGGGGTGAGCCTCTCCAGCAGGAGCAGGGCCGCCATCGACACCGAGTCCGCCAGCTCCGCCGACCGCGCCGGATCCTCGTAGGGGTCGGTCAGCAGCGGTTCGGGGAGCCACGGTCCGGCGTACTCCTCCCGCCGGACGCGGGCCGAGCGCAGTACGTCGATCGAGATCCGGGTGACCACGGTCGACAGGAACGCCTTGGCCGACCCGGGCCGGGTGGAGGTGGCCTGGTAGCGCAGCCATGTCTCCTGGACCGCGTCCTCCGCCTCGCTCACACTGCCCAGGATCCGGTAGGCGATCGAGAACAGCAGCGGCCGCAGCTCCTGGAACTCTTCGGTCCTCGTCACGCCGGCTCCTCCTTGTTCGTGAACACCGCAGCCGAGTGGCCCCACTCCTGGTCGTGCGGCGGGGGCCGGAACAAGTCCGTACGGGACACCTCCTTCGATCCACGCCGCCGTGAGAGGTGCTCTGTCGCCGGACCGGGACAACGCAGTTGTCCGGGGCCACCGTCACCAGGGCACCGGACCCCCCTCACCGAAGAAGCCTCCGGTCGGTCCGTCCGTGCCGAGCGTAGCCAGGCGCACCACGACTGCGGCGCCCTGCGAGACCGTGAGGACCCCGGTGTGGTTGTTGCTGTCCGTGCCGACGAAGCCGGGGGCGACCGCGTTGACCAGGATGCCGTCCCTCCGTAGCTCATTGGCGTACTGCACGGTCAGTGCCGTCAGCGCGGTCTTGGACGGCGAGTACGCGGCCGACGGCAGCAGTGCCGTGAAGGGGCCGTCCGGATCACTGGTGAGCGTCAGCGACGCGGCGTGACTGCTGACGTTGACGACGCGGGGTGCCGGTGACCGCCGCAACAGCGGCAGCATGGCGTTGGTCACTCCGATCACCCCGAGGACGTTGGTCTCGAACACCGCCCGGACCATGTCCAGGTCGACGGAGCTGGGGACCTGATCGTGGGCGTCTTCGGGCGACACCCGTCCGGAGCCGGTGATGCCGGCGTTGTTGACCAGTACGTCGAGCCGGCCGAAGCGCTTCTCGACCTGCTTCGCGGCCTCTTGGACGGTGGCCTGGTCGGTGACGTCCAAAGTGACCGCGTGCGCGTCGCCGCCGGACGCGCGCACCGCCGCAGCGGCTTCCTCACCGCGTTCCGGGTCTCTGGCCCCGATCACGACCGTCATGCCCAGTGCGGCGAGTTGCTCGGCAACGCCACGACCGATCCCCTTGTTCGCCCCGGTGACCAGCGCGACCTTCCGGCGCGTGCTCTTCTCGCTCATCAGCTGCTCCCTGTTGTCGAGGAGGGTCGGCGAGGCGGGTTCTTCCCGGAACCCGCCTTCACAGCCTGAGACGAGACAGCCCGGCCATCTCTGACATGCGGGCAGCGGGAGTTCTTCAGCCAGGAGAGGTCCGGCCGAGGTCAGGCGGGGGCGACCGCTTGGCCTCCTGGCCTCCTGGCCCAAGAAATCGAACATGTGATTGAATCTGGGCATGGTGCACAGGATGTTTCCGCTCGACTTGGTCCAGGCTCAGCGCGACTGGAACCGCACCTACGCGGCGTTGGAGCGGCGGCCGTTCCGGACGGTCGCGCTACGGCGTCAGCTCCAGCGGCTGTCGGTCCGGCTCGCCTCCCATCCGTATTGGGGGACTGCGGCCGGCCGGTCGCCCGCGGCGAGGGTCGAGCTGCGTCAGCATGTCCGGGAGTTGCAGGAGGCGGAGGGGCGTCTCACCGACCAGCAGGAACGCATCCTGGCGTGTATCAGGGAGTGGGTGGCCGCCCGCGGTGAGACACCCTCGATGCGGGAGATCGGCAGGAGGGTGGGTCTGTCGAGCACGGCGTCGGTCGCCTACCAGCTGGACCGGATGGAACAACTCGGTGTCATCGACCGCGACCCCGGCCAGGGCCGCGGTACGGGGCGGGGGATCGCCCTGCGGTGGTGAGTGTGCATGAGTGCGTACGGGTGCGTATGGGTGCGTGTGAGTGCGTATGGGTGCGTATGGGTGCGTGTGAGTGCGTACGGGTGCGTATGAGTGCGTGTGAGTGCGTCGCGCGGCGGCTCACGCCACGCACCGGCCGCGCACACGCGGGGTCGGGGTCGGGTCGGGCAAGGCCGCGGGCGCGGGTCGGTCAGGCCGCGGAGCGGCCCTCACGGGGGCGGCGACGCAGCGCCGGTTCGGACACGGACGGCGGCGTGAAGCCGACGTCCAGCGGTCCGAGGTCGGTGCCGGGCGCCACAATGGCGTCGATCTTGTCCAGGACGGCGTCGTCGAGGACGGTTCCGGCCCCGGCGAGCAGGTCCTCCAACTGCGCCGGGGTGCGCGGTCCGATGATCGCGGAGGTGACGTCGGGGTGGCCGACGGCGAAGGCCATGGCCAGGTGGGTGAGTGACACCCCCGCTTCGGCGGCGACCGGCAGCAACCGCTCGACCGCTTCCAGCTTGGTCGCGTCGGTGAGGTGCCCGGGGACCCAGTGCATACGGGCGTTGTCGACCTGGGCGCCCTTGCGGTAGCGGCCGGTGAGCAGGCCCATGGCCAGCGGGCTCCACACGAGGACGCCCATGCCGTAGCGGCGGCACACCGGGAGGACGTCGCGTTCGACGCCCCGGTTGAGGACGGAGTAGGTGGGCTGTTCGGTGCGCATCCTGTGCAGTCCGTGCCGCTGCGCGATCCACTGGGCTTCGACGATGTCGGCCGCGGGGAGGTTGGACGTGCCGATCGCGCGGACCTTGCCGGCACGTACGAGGTCGGTGAGCGCGGAGAGGGTTTCCTCCATGTCCGTGTACGGGTCGGGATGGTGCACCTGGTAGAGGTCGAGGTGGTCGGTCCGCAGACGGCGCAGTGAACCCTCCACCGCCCGCATGATCCAGCGCCGCGAACTGCCGGACCGGTTGGGGCCCTCGCCCATGGGCCCGTTGAACTTGGTGGCCAGGACCACGTCGTCACGGCGGCCCTTGAGCGCTTTGCCGAGGATTTCCTCCGTCTCGCTGTAGCCGTAGACATCGGCCGTGTCGATGAAGTTGATGCCCGCGTCCAGCGCGCGGTGGGTCATGCGGACGCACTCGTCGTGGTCTGCGTTCCCGTTGGGGCCGAACATCATCGTGCCCAGGCAGTAGGCGCTGACCTCGATGCCGGTCCGCCCCAGTTGTCGCATACGCATGCTGATGGTCTCTTTCACAGGGGAGGGGCCGGGCCGCGGGACGCGCGGCCCGGCGATGTCGTGCGGGTGGGAGGGGTCAGCCGTTGTAGGGCGCGGTGACGTCCAGGACCCACGTCACACCGAAGCGGTCGGTGAGCATGCCGTAGAGCGGGGCCCACGGGGCCGCCTCCAGCGCGCGTACGACGGTCGAGCCCGGTGTGAGCTTGTCCCACAGGGCGCCGATCTCCTCGGCGTCGGTGCCGCGCACGGAGACGAAGAAGGGGTTCTGCCCCTGGTTCCACGGCAGTTGGGAGGGCACGTCGTAGGCCATGACGTGGAAGCCGTTGTCGCCGGCCACCTCACCCCACATCACCCAGTCGGCCTCGTTCTCGTTCTGCACCGCTCCCGCGTCCTTGTAGGTCACCGCGACCGACCGGCCGCCGAACACGGACTGGTAGAAGCCGAGCGCCGCGCGCGCCTGGCCCCGGAAGTTCAGGTGAGTGGTGGTCGTGACGGACATGGCGCTACTCCTCGCAGCCGACGGGCGCGGCCGGGCGGCCGCTGTCCCCACCCGGAGGCGTTGCTCCGGGCTCTTGCGAGGACAACACTTCCGCCAGTGCAGGACAGGTTGTGTCCTGTACTGGTGGTGCAAAAATTCTTGCTGGTCGTCACCGTGAGATCGGTGTACCGGCCGGCGGTTGACCGTCTTCGCGGGCAGGGTGGTCAGGGGGCCTGTGAGGCGCCTGATGGTCTTGTTGTCGCCGGCCTGGGGGAGCACATGGCTCCGCAGCCCGGCCGCAGGATGCCGTCGGCGGCGAGGCTCGGTCAGTCACCTTCCTGGTAGTTCATGAACCAGTGGGTGTCGAAGTAGCGGGCCATCGTGAACCGGTGGTGCGGGTCGACGAGGATGCGGCAGACGAACTCCGCGGCCTGGCACTCGAAGGGGATGTCCGCGTTGTCGAAGGACCGGACCACGACGGGCCACCGGTCGGGATTGTCGCCGACGGCCCTCCAGCAGTACAGGTCCTCGTGCTCGGTGCCCGCCCAGATGAGCAGCCCGTCCTCGCTGAGATCCGTCCACGGCTCCTGGTTCAGGTCGAGGTATCCGTCGAAGGCGCCCTTGCCGAACGTCTCGACCATGCGCTTGTAGTCGCCCGGCAGCGCGGTGCCCAGGCGCGACTCCACCTCCGCCCAGTCCACGTCCGGCCGCTGGGCGGGCTGTGTCCAGCCGGTGATCCGTGTCAGCCGCTCCATCCAGTCGACGTCCTCGTCCGCAGCTGCCGCCAGGGGTTCGGGCACCTCCCTGTGCGCGACCACCAGCACCGGCCGTTCGGTCCCCTCCGCGTCCCGCGCCGTACCCGTGCCGACCCACTGGTCCCCGTACGCCCACGCCCGTATCTTCACGGCCCGGTCCTCGAAGGGGGCCAGGAGAGCCGCGCCCCCGGACTCGTCGACCGTCGGATCGGTGAAGCCGTCGAGGACGAGGGTGCGCGGGGCGCCGTACCTGTCGGCGAGCAGGTCGGTCAGATCCCGCGTGTCCAGGTCGCTGGGCAGGTACAGGTAGCCGTCCGCCGGGCCGAGTCGGGCCAGCAGGTCGTTGACGGTCGCTTGCGTGAGCTGCATGGCGGACAGTCAAGCGCACCGCACTGACAAGGGACGTGCTCACGGACGTATCGACCTCGGTCCGGGGTGTGGGAGAGGTCTGAGGGAGAGGCACGGGGGAGAGGCCCGGCGGAGAGGTCTGAGGGAGAGGTCTGAGGGAGAGGCCCGGCGCGGAGAGGTCTGAGGGAGAGGGCGCCCCAGCTCGCCGTCCCGGAGGGCGCTCAGTCGAGGCAGAACTCGTTGCCCTCGATGTCCTGCATCACGATGCACGACTCGTTGTGGTCATCGGCGGGCAGCAGTCGCACGCGTACCGCGCCGAGCGCCACCAGCCGTGCGCACTCGGCCTCAAGCGTGGCGAGGCGTTCTTCGCCCACGAGCCCGGTGCCGACCCGTACGTCGAGATGCACCCGATTCTTGACGACCTTGCCTTCGGGAACGCGCTGGAAAAACAGCCGCGGGCCAACGCCTGAGGGATCACCGCAGGCGAACGCCGAACCCTGCCGCTCAGGCGGCAGCGAACGATCGAAATCGCCCCACGTCGCAAACCCCTTCGGCGGCGGCGGTACGACGTACCCCAACACCTCGCACCAGAAGCGAGCGACGCGCTCGGGTTCCGCGCAGTCGAAGGTGACTTGGAACTTCTTGACCGATGACATCGGCGCACCCTAGCAGGGGGACTTCGGCGCTCACTTGCCAATAATGGCAGCGGATGACGATCGCCGAGCGGCAGGAGGACTCTCCCGACGTGGTTTCCCGACGTGGTTTCCTTCACCCTGCGCCGGGCCGACGACCGGCCGTGCGCTTCCTTCCGGCCGGGCCAGTACATCCCGCCCCGGCACCGGCGGGCCTGACCCACACCGTCCCGTCATCGACGGGCCCGGCCCACATCCGTGCCGGCGATCTCCTTCTTTGAGGCCCCGTCAGGGAAGTTCCGCGTTCAGCGCTGATCGGGGTCGGCAGCCAGGTGCCGGTCGTGAACCCTGAGACGGACGACGGCGGCGTCGAGCAGCGCGGTGGACAGTCCGTGGCGCCGTCCCTCCGCGGCGAGGGAGACCAGCACCTGGTCGACCTCGGTCGGGCGCCCCTGCGCCACGTCCCGGTACATCGAAGGAACGAAGGGTGATCCCTGCCGCGAGAGCGTGGCCAGCAGACCCGCGTAGGCGTCCGCCGGGAGCGGGTGGCCGGCCGCGTCGGAGACGGCCGCGGCCTCCGCCAGGACGGCCGCGGCGAAGTCCGGGCCGCCCGGCACGCCGGCCACGTCGCCCACGGTGCCCTGGGCGAGGCACGTGATGACCGTGGCGGCACTGATGAAGACCCACTTGTGCCACATCGCGGTGCGGATGTCGTCGCATACCCGCAGATCGAACCCGGCCGACCCCAGTGTCTCGGCGGCCACCCGCAGCCGCGGGGTGTCCGCCCCGTCGAGTTCGCCGATCTCCATGCTCGCGGCGGGTGCGGACACGGTGACGGTTCCGTCCGGTGCGAGCTGTGCCTCGACCTTGACCACACCGCCCAGGACCGCATGGGGGAACCGGGAACCGATCGCGGCCAGGTGGCCGATGCCGTTGAGGAACGGGACGATCGCCGTGTCGGCGCCGACGGCCGGGGCCATGTCGCGCAGCGCCGCGTCGAGCGCGCCGCCCTTCACCGTCAGGAGGACGAGGTCGTAGGGGCCGATGAGGTCAGCGGCGGTCACCAGCTTCGGAAGCAGCCGTTCCACCTCGTCGGCCCGGCCGCCCGTCGAGATCCGCAGACCTTCGCTGCGCAGTTCGGCGGCGCGTGCCGGTCGTACCAGGAAAGTGACGTCGCGGGACGCCTGGGCCAGCCTGGCTCCGAAGTAGCCGCCCGTGGCTCCGGCTCCGACGACGAGGATGCGTGTCATGGGGGATCGATCCTTTGCTGTGGTGGCCGACCGCGGGCGGGTGCTCCTCGCGGTCGCGGGCCGCGCGGTCAGTGGGCGTCGGCAGGGGCGTGCGCCGCTGCGGCAGGGTCGGAGATGTCGGCCGCCCGTGCCGCTCGGTCCCGGGCGGCGCCGCGGGTGATCTGGAGGCCCACGAACGTGCACAGCAGGCTCAGGCACGCGGCCAGTACCCAGGAGGCGCGGAAATCCTGCCGGGAGGACGGTCCGATGTGGGACCCGACGACGGCGACGAGGACGGCGACCCCCACGGTGGCGGAGATCTGCCGTACGGAGTTGACCAGCGCGGATCCGGTGGCCGAGCGGTGCCCCGGCAGGGCGCTGACTCCCGCGGCCACCAGGGTGCCGAGCGCCAGGCCCACGCCTGCTCCACTCATGATCATGCTGGGCAGCAGGTCGACCCAGTAGTCGGGGGAGGCGGAGGCGAAGCCGGCCCGCCAGAGCATGGCGCCGGTGAAGAGGAGTCCCCCGACGGCGATCAGGGGGCCGTGCCCGTAGCGCTGGGCCGCTCGGGCGGTGAGCAGGGTGACGACGGGCACCAGGGTCGGCCCCGGCACCATCGCAAGGCCGGTGCGCAGCGCACTCCAGTGCCAGACCTCCTGGCACCACAGGACGTTCGACAGGAGCATGATCGCGAAAGCGACGCCGAAGACGAACGTTCCCGCGTTGGCTGAACCGAACCGGGGCAGTCGCAACAGGTCCAGTTCGAACAACGGGTGGCTGTGCCGGACGGAGCGCAGGACGAACGCCGATCCGCTCAGCACCGCGACCGCGAAGAGCAGGACGGTCCTGCCGTCCAGCCAGCCCCAGTCGGGTCCCTGGACCAGGCCGCCGGACAAGGTCGCGACCGCGACCGTGACCAGAAGCGCGCCCAGCATGTCGGGCAACGGTCCGTCCTCCCGGGCCTCCGTCCGCGGCAGCACCAGGAGGCCGGCGATCACGGTGGCGATGCCGAGGGGCACGTTGATCACGAAGACCCAGCGCCAGTCGACCTGGACCAGCAACCCGCCGGCGACCGGTCCCGCCGCGGCGGCGAGTCCGCCGATGGCCGCCCAGTTCCGGGTGGCCCGGGTACGGTCCTCGGTCCGCACGGTGGCCAGCAGCAGGGCCAGCGAGGTCGGCAACTGGGCCGCGGCGCCGACCGCCTGCACGGCGCGGGCCAGTACGAGCGCCCACAGATCGGGTGCGAGGGCGCAGGCCAGTGAGGCGAGCGTGAAGACGGTGACGCCGCCGAGGAAGACGGGCCGCTGCCCGATCCGGTCCGCGGTCCGGCCGGCCACGACGAGCAGTGCCGCCAGGGCGATGGCGTACGCGTTGAGGACCCAGGACAAGGAGCCGAGTGTGGCGGTGTCCCCCTGCCCCGGCGAGAACGACGCGCCCATGGCGGGCAGGGCGACGTTGACGATCCAGAGGTCGAGGTTCGTCATGAAGACCGCCAGCAGGATCACGACTCCGGCGACACGTTGCTTTGATATTCCAATCAAGGCCATGTGCTCCAGCAGAGCACAGGCTGATTTGAATTTCAAACCGAACTGATGGGTGTCTCTCCCGGTCCGTCCTGGCCCGGCCTCGGTCCGACCCCGGAGGCTGGCTTTGATATTCAAAGCATCCGGTGTGATACTGGCTCGATGACGACGAAACGCATCGATCCGCACGAGCTGGCCGGACGTCCCTGTTCGCTGGCCGCCTCGCTCCAGGTGATCGGTGACCGGTGGTCGCTGCCCGCAATCCGTGAAGTGATGCTCGGCAACCACCGGTTCCGGCAGATCGCCAGGAACACGGGCGCACCCACGGACCGTCTCTCTGCACGCCTGAAGAACCTGGTCGCCGCCGGTGTGCTGGAACAGCGCCCGCTGCCGGACGACCCCCGGCACCACGGCTACTACCTCACCGGCGCCGGACAGGACCTGGTGGGCGTCGTCCGGGAACTGCTCCGCTGGGGAGACCGCTGGGCGGTCACCTCACCCCCGTTGCGCATGCGGCACCGCGACCACGAACTCCTGCCCCGGACCGTCTGCGAAAGCTGCGGTGAGACCGTCGATCCGCACGACGTGCACCCCGAGGTGACCGTCGAGGGCTGGACCCTGGCGGGCCCCACCGGCTGACCCGGCCCCACCGGCTGACCCGGCCCCACCGGCTGACCCGGCCCCACCGGCTGACCCGGCGTCACCGGCCGAGCAGGTGCGTTCTTCCGCTCCACCGTCATCGGCGGTGTGCGGTGTCGGCGAATCAGCTTCCCGTCGACGGTTCCCCACGTGTCGACTGCCGTTGCGGTGTGCGCAGCAGGCGTAGGCCGGCGAGGCTCTGGAGCGTCATCGCGGTGGCGGCCGTCGCGGTGACCGCGAAGCCACCGCGTGACCCCAGCGAGTCGATCGCCCAGCCGGAGACCGCCGCCGCGGTGGCCGAGCCTGCCGCGCTCGCGGAGCCCAGCCAGGAGAACGCCTGGGTCAGAACGGTCTGGTGGACGGTGGACTCGGTGAGCACGGAGAAGAGTACGAGCAGGGGTGGGACGGTGGCACCGGTCAGCACCACGACGAGCCCGAGCCCGAACGGTGAGCCGACCGTGAGGAGCAGTAGTGTGCCCAGCGTCAGTGTGCTGCTCGTCACGAGCAGTTGCACCGGGGGTGCGGCACGCCACCGGCGCAGCCCGTACAGCCATCCGGCCAGCAGTCCGCTGCAACTGGAGACGGCGAAGACCGGGGCCGTGGCGCCCGGTGCGCCGTGCTCCACCGTGAACGCGGTCACCGACACCTGCATGGCACCGAAGTAGACGCCGATGGCCAGGTTGAGGCCCATCAGTACGACGATTTCGCCGCGAAGCGACGACCGGTCCGCACGGGTGCGCGCGGCGCTGTCGGCCGCCGGGGAGGGTGCGCTGCCGCGCTGCGCGGCGAGGAGCAGACCGCCGCCCACCGACAGGGAGGCGGCCAGCGCCGTGCCGACCACGGGGTGTCCGGCCGCGGCGAGTGCGCTGACCGACGCCGGGCCGACGAGGTAGGCCACCGCGTTGCTGAGGGACTCCAGCGTGAAAGCGGTGGGGAGTTCAGCCGCTCGGCCGGTGCGCAGCAGTGCCGCCCAGCGTGCCGCGGACATCGCACCGAGTTGCGGCACGCTGACCCCGACCAGCGCTCCGCCCAGAGCCAGGAGGGCGTCGGAGGCGTCCGCGGCGACCAGGGACACGAGGGCGGCCACCGCGAGGGCGTGGGCGAGAAGCGCGGGCGGCAGGACGCGGGTCTGTCCGAACCGGTCCACGAGCCGGGCCAGTTGTGGCGCCCCGAGCGCTTCGGACACCGCGAACCCGCCGGTGACCAGGCCGGCCGCGGAGAAGGTGCCGGTGTGGGCGTGCACGAGCCAGACGATGCTGAGGCTGGTCATCGCGCCGCCGACCTTTCCGAAGGAGGCCGGCAGGAAGAAGGCCGCCGCACCCGGGGTGCGCAGCAGGGAACGGTAGTTCGCCGACGGCACGGCGAGTCCTGTCCGCTGCCCGGCGGGGCGGCCCACCTGGGTCGTCGGTGCCCGAAGTACCGACCCGTGGTCGCCGCCTGGAACCGTCCAGTGTTGGCGCGGAGAGGGGGCACGCGCCCCGCACCGACTCCATCACCGGGCAGAAATCGTGATCTGTTGTCGTTGGCAATAGTCGTTGGCAATACTCACCGCTCGGACCGGCGATGTCCATCACGACACTGATCGGGACCTTGCCTTCCGACGCCGCGCGTTCGTCGGGGGCCTCCTCCACCAGCCAGTGCCGGAACCGGGTCATGGCGGTGACGTAGGCGTCCGCCCGTGCCCAGGCCGGGCCGGCAGGGTGATCACAGGACGAGCATGAGCTTGCCGCCGGGCCGGCGGGACTGGCTGAGCCCGGCCGCTTCCTGGATCTGGTCGAGCGTGTACGTGCGGGCGACCGGTACGACCAAGATGCCTTCGCCGGCGAGCCGGGCGAAGTCGTCCATGTGGTCATAGCGGATCTCGGTGGTGATCCGGACGCCCAGTTCGGCCGCGGCGGCGAAGTCCGAGACGGTGAGGACACGGTCGGGATCCCCGGTCAGCTCGATCAAGGTCGGTAGCGAGCCGCCGGCCGGGCTGGGCTGGTCGGCGCGGTCGATCCGGCCCCCGGTCGGCGCCGTGTCCAGGGCTCGGTCGACGCGGCCTCCGGCCAGTGTGCCGACGCGTTCGGCCATGCCCTCGCCGTAGGCGGCCACCTGGGCGCCGATCTCTTCCAGGGCGGCGGCCCGGGTCGGCCCGGCGGTGGCGATCACCCGTATACCCCGGTGCAGTGCGAAGCGCACCGCCGCCTCACCCACGGTGCTACCCGCGCCGTGGACGAGCAGCAGCTCACCGGGCTGGACACCGAGGTCGTCGAGCGCGCGCCACGCCGTCTCGGCCGCCATCGGCAGCGCGGCGGCCTGCTCGTCGGTGACGCCTTCGGGGATGCGTGCCCAGGCCGGCATCAGCGCGTACTCGGCGGCGCCGGCCGTCGGGCCGTGGAAGGTGGCCGGGCCGAACACGCGGTCGCCGATCCGGACGCCGGTGACGCCCTCGCCGAGCGCGTCGACGGTGCCCGCGATCTCAAGGCCGAGCCCGCGCGGCAGCGGCGGCAGCTGGTCGGCGAGGAGACCGTCGACGATGTGCCAGTCGGCCGGCGTCAGGCCGCACGCCCGCACCTCGATCCGGATCTGACCGGGACCCGGCTCCGGCAGCGGGACGTCGCGGAGCGCGATCACGTCCGGGGAACCGAACCGGTCGAATTGCAGAGCCTTCATGACGATCTCCAAGTTGATAACAGCATCTGTTGTCATTGACTCATCGGACCCTACCAGCTGATGACAGCTTCTGTTGTCGTACCCTGGTGGGCATGCCGAGATGGGAATCCGACGCACAGGGCAGGCTTGAGCGCGCGGCGCTCGAACTGTTCGAGAAGCAGGGCTTCGAGCGCACCTCGGTCGCGCAGATCGCGGGCGCCGCCGGTCTGAAGGAGCGCTCCTTCTACCGCTACTTCCCCGACAAGCGGGAAGTCCTCTTCGCCGGTGACGAGCTGGAGGCCCACCTCGTCGCCCAGGTCGAGGCGACCGACCCGGGCCTCCCGCCGATCGAGGCGCTGCTGACCGCGCTGAGAACCGCGGAGGAGATCTTTCGCCCGCGCGAGTTCCTGCTGCGCCGCGTCAGAGTGATCGCCGCCAACCCGGCACTGGCCGAGCGCGATCTGATCAAGCTCGCCGACATCGCCGACGCGCTGGCGTCGGCGCTTGAGCGCCGCGGCGTCGAGCCCGGCAAGGCACGCTTCATCATCGACGTGGTGCTGGCGATCCACCGACGGGCAGCGTCCCGCTGGCTGGCCGACCCGGACGCCTCCCTCTCCCAGCTCATCACCCAGGCCGCCGACGAGCTGCGCGAGGCGGTCACGCTGCCCGCTCCGACGGCCCGCTGAGTCGGCCCAGGACTTTCGTAGCTGTCCGCAACGGACACGACGGTGTCCCGTCCAGGTGCGGGTAGGGGGTCTCATGGTCCGGTGTCTCGTACCGGTCGCCTTCCCGACGCGTTCCCCGACATGCCGACTCGGCCTGCGGTAGCCCGGTCGATGGGGTCGTCACTCACTGGTGTCGTGCGGTGTCGGGTTCGGGTCGGTCACGGTAGAACGCCTGCTCGAATCTGCGGAGGAAGGCCAGGTAGGCCCGGTTCTGGGCCGAGTTCAGGTGAATGCGCGCTGTCGGGTGCGATGCTGTCGCCGCCCGGAGGGCCGCCATCAGCTCCGGAGGGGGCTGGAGCCGGAGGGCGGTGAGGATCCGCCGGCAGGCGTCGACGAGCCGTTCGCCGGGTTTCTCGATGTCTTCGAGGGCCTCGGCGAGTTGGGTGGAACGCTCGCGTTCGGACCGGGCGAGCAGCCCGTGAAGCAGTTCCATCGTGGCCAGGTCGACGGGGCTCAACTCGACGACGTGCAAGCACCTTCCCTTGACGGCCCCATGGCAGGGGCCCGGCGCGACAGGAGCGTTCCCGCCGTCGTGGTCCGTCCGGCGAGTGCGGCAGGGGCATGTCGTCCAGGCCGGTGGAAGCTGCTGGGCGATCCTCCACCAGCCCTCGTACGCGGCCTCCGCCGTCCAGATCTCCTCCGGGGACAGGACCCCGGGATAGAGGGACGTCAGCTCGTGGAGCAGTTCCTCAAGCCGACGGAAACCCGCCAGGAACACCGCGTCGTTGGGGATGAGGGATTGCATTCAGAACCTTCCGTTCGATGCGGGGCCGGCCGACCTCCCCGCGGGTCGTGCGTGCGGAGGTCAGCCGCGCACGAGTTCACTTCACCGCCAGGACCGTGCGGCGGTGCCGTCAGCCACGCTCTGCCAGGACGCCGCTCGTTTCGCGGCGGTCAGGGGCGTGCGGGTAGGAGGCATAAGGCGATGGCCGGACCGGCTGCCGGACACCGTCCAGGTCGTCCGGGCCCGGGACAGGTCGCACCACGGAGGACGATCCGGGGACACGTGTGACGGTGGCCGCGTCGATGGCTGCGTCCGCGACGGTGGCCGCGCGAGCTGTCCGCCGCACCCGGCCACGGAGAGAGCCACCGGCCACTCGGGGTCCACCCCGGCACACCTGTGTCGTGCGGGCGCTCCGCGCCTGCGCCACGTAGCAGCTCGTCGGCTCGCGCCGGCACGCCCGGTTGCCCCTCCTCGATCTCCATCCCCCAACGAGTCGACGTGTGATCCGCCCCGTGAACACAACCAGCCAGGCGTTCCAGGGCCGGCGGCTCACCGGTCCACATCAAACTACGCACCGGCCATGGCCCGGAAGCAGGTGATCTTCACGGCCGGCCCAGATCATTTTACGAGGAACGTGATGAAGAAGGCATGGTGAACCGTGGCGGAGGGAGCAGACATATCAGCGCGCGCCGTGCGGCGACGGCTGTCACCGTACGTGGCTCTCGGCTCCAGGTGTGAGGCGGCCCGTCTCCGGCGGGCCTCGGCGCGCCGGCCGGACACCTCCGTCCGCGACGCATCGGGCCCGTGCCGCCTCCCCCTCAGGCCGTCAGTCGGCCGTGCCGTCCGGCACACCGGCCTTTCGCTGGTAGTCGGCGTCGGTGATGTAGCTGCTCGCCCAGTCCGACTCGGCGATCAGTGTCAGACCCCGCTGGACGTCGAATACCAGCTTGTCGAAGATCTCCTGGGTCACGACGCCGCGCACCGCCCAGACGTTCATCTTCGCGATCCGCCGAGGCAGTTCGTCGACGGTGCGGCGGCACCTCAGGTCGTATCCCGTGAAGGCCATGACCCAGTGCTCGGCCACTTCCGCCGGATCGACGTCCGCCAGCAGTTCTCCCTCCTCCGCCGCCTCGGTCAGGATCCCCGTGACCATGGGGACGTAGCCGTCCCAGAGAGCGCCGAAGGTCTCTGGGTTCTCCTGCTCCGTGACGATGCGGGCGGCGGCTCGGACCACCGGCGACATGACCGTCAGCCAGGCCAGCACGATCGACGCGTCCACGACCGCCTGCACGCGAGGTTTCCCCGGCAGCGCGGCGTCCATGCTGAAGCCCTCCCGCACGATCGCGAGGGCAATCTCCTGTTTGGTCTTGAACACATGCTGTCCCGACCCCCTGGACACACCTGCCTTGTCGAAGATCTGCTGGAGGCTCACCCCCGCGACTCCGTGGTCGGCGATCAGGCGTGCGGCCGCTTCCAGTACGAGCCGTCTCGTCCTCTTCGAACGCTCCTGGACTGGCTGTCGCACTTCTCCGCACCCTCCTGTTGTGTGTGTCCTCGTCCGCATCCGCCTCGCGGGAGCCGCCCCGGCCCGGGACGCGACAGCCACTTCATCACGTTGAGTCAGTGCGCGACCGCCGTGCAAGCGAGGCTACGTCCGCACCTTCACCGTCCCTCAGGTGATCTATCTCACACCCAAGGGTCGACTCCGTGCAAAACCATGCCTGTTGGATGATTCGCCGCCGCGCCCGAGCACCAGCAGATCATCGCACCTCCACTCCGCCGACGGCCAAGTCGGCCGGGACCGCGGTGCCGTTCCTCGAAGAACCCGCTGGTCCATCCACAAGTACGTCCTGACGACGAGGTCGTGTGCAGGAGCCCGGAAATGGATCACCGGATGGAGATCATGCTTCAAGGGCATCGGGACGTGTTAATGATCATGCTGAATCATGCGCGCTGCATGCTTTATCGTCCCCGGGTGATCACTCAGACCAGCTCTCAGCAGGACGACTCGGTTGCGGCAGAACTTAGGCAAGCACTCTTCGACGGTCAGTTCGACCAGATCCACGCGCCCTGGCGTGACCTCTTCGGCACCACCACGTTCCATCACCGTGAGTTGCCGCCGGAGGAACGCATGGCGCTCTCTTACGAGCGCCTGCGGACGGTCAACAAATCCCTCCTGGACGGTGCCGACGGCCCCGAGACCCTCGCGCGGAACCCGACGCGACTTACCGCCCTGCACGAGTGGGTCGGCCCGGTGGACCCGGGACTCGGCACGATCCTGAGCATCCACTACAACCTCTTCCTGGGCAGCCTGCTGAACGTCGAGGGCGAGCACGACCTGCGCCCCTTCCTGGACATGGACCGCACCGGCGTCTTCCTGTGCACCGAGCTGGCCCACGGCAACAGCGCCCCGCAACTGGAGACCACCGCCACCTACGACCCGGCCACCCGTGAGTTCGACCTGCACACGCCGCGGCCGGAAGCCGCGAAGTTCATGCCGAACACGAGCCCGCTCGGCGGTCCCAAGACCGCTCTGGTCGCCGCCCGCCTGATCACCGGCGACCGTGACGAAGGTGTGCACCTCTTCCTCGTACCCCTGCACGACGAGATCGGCGGAGAGTGCCTGCCGGGCGTCACCGTCGAACGCCTGCCGCAGACGGCGAGCGCCCCCGTCGACCACTGCCTGACCACCTTCACCCACGTCCGCCTGCCCTACGCGGCCATGCTGCAGGCCGACCACGGCCGGCTGACACCCGAGGGCAGCTACGCCAGCTCCATCGGCAGCCCCCGCAAGCGGTTCCTCAGCTCGGTGACCCGGGTCACCGACGGCAAACTGTGCATGCAGGCGTACCACCTCGGCACCACCCGCCACGCCCTGACGGTCGCCGTCCGGTACGCCCATGCCCGCCACACCTCCAGCGGGACCAGGGGCGGCAGCGTCCCGCTGTGGCAGCACCGCAGCCACCACGCCCCCCTCATCGACGGCCTGGCCACCGCCTACGCCTCGACATTCCTCCATCGTGCCGCGGTCCGGAAGTGGGAAGAGGCCGCCACGGCCGAGGAGCGCGACGAGGCCGAGCGGCTCGCGGCCATCACCAAGGGCTGGATCACCTGGCGCGGTCGCCAGGTGATGAGCGAGTGCCGGGAACGCTGCGGAGCCCAGGGCTTGTTCCTGGCCAACGGCATCGCGGGTCAACTCCAGGCCGGCGAGGGAGCGATCACCGCCGAAGGCGACAACAAGGTCATATGGATCAAGGCTGGCATGGAGCTGCTCCTGGGGCACTTCACCCCGAGGCCGTCCCGCTCCGGCCCGGCCGACCTCGACGACCCCGAGGCGCTGCAAGACCTGCTGGGTGACATCGAGCGCATATGGTTCGAGCGCGCCGGCGAGCGGCTCCGCCCCTCGAAGGAGACCGCCGAGCCGACGGACACCGGCGACGGCCTCCCGGCCGCCCGCGCCGGACGGCGCGGCCCCCGTCCGGGCAGCGCCCTGGACCGAACCGTCCTTCCCACCCTCGAACTGGTCGACGCCCACGCCCACTTCCTCGCGGCCGAGGGCCTGCTGACGGCTGCCCGGCAGGCCACCCACCCGGTGGCAGGTCGCCTCCTGTACGCCCTCCACCGGCTGTTCGCTCTGCGTCGCCTCGCAGCCCATTCCGGCGACCTCCTCGGGGCACGGCGGCTGGAGAGCGACCAGGTCCTGTCGTTGCCGGACACGATCGAGGACGTGCTCGACGAACTCGCGCCCCACGGCCGGCTCCTCGCCGACGCGCAAGGTGTCTCGGAGGAACTGCTCCGCAGCCACCCCATCATGGCCATCTAGCCGGAGAGCGGGCCGCACCCCGTCCTCGTGGGCGCCGCGCGCGCCGGGACCGACACGTAGGCACCTTGGAGCCGGCTTGTCGCGGCGTTGACCAGCGGCCGGCGGCGTCCCGTCACACTCGCTCGCCGAACCGACCGTACGAACCCACCCGCACCAACAGGCTCCGGTGCGCGGGCCGCCACCCGAACCGGGCGCCGGCCGCTACGCACCGGAGCTTCACCAGGTTTCTCTGCTGCGGCGCCGCACGCGCGACTGTTCAGAACCGGAGCACGAGCCGAGTGAGGTGAGGTCCTGTCCCGAGGCGCTGTCCCGCGTCGTGCCCGGCGGGGGAGGGGCGGGGTTCGCCGTTGGCGAATCGGCCTCGGGATGCGCCCTGGGCGGGTCATGGTGGCTGAATGATCGAGGACAGGCTGGAGCAGGTGTTCGCGGAGGCCGGGTGCGAGGGCAGTCTGGCTGTCCTGGACATCGGCGGTCCGGGACGGGTGGCGTTCGGAGACACCGGGTCGGTGGTCGCCGCGTCCACGTTCAAGATCGTGGCTGTCGACCACCTTCGCCGTCATTCCGGGAAGTCCGGGAGGACGGCAGACGCCACTGTCCCGACGCAATCCCCTGAGTGACGCGACGACATGAACCCGGACATGCCGGGGGAGGCGGTCCCGTGAGGAGACCGTCCCCGTTCGGTCGACAGGGCGTCGTGATCCGACTGACGGCCCGGACGGCGTCTTGGCTGCGGCGCGGGTGACTGTCCGGTCGTACGTTCGCCGGGCGGGCGGGTTGGCTCCGGCCGCTTCCAGCGTCGGGCGCGGCAGGTCAGGCCGGGCGCCGCCCGGGTCGTGGCCGAGGCCAGACTCGTAGCCCAACTGGGGCTCACCGTCGGCGAGTCGGGTGAAGAAGCGGGTCGGATCTCTGGGCAGGATCACGCGGATGGCGGGTCCGAGTTGTCGTCCTCGCCGACCTTGCGCACATGTGCCGTCGATGCCGTGACGGGTCGGCCGCTCCGGTCCAGAACGTGGAAGGGGGGTACCTCGCGTCCGCTGTCGTCGACCAGGACGGAGTGTTCCTCGTCGGCGGCGAAGGCATGGCGCTCTCCCCACTGCCGGAGCGCGACGACGACGGTGAACAACTCGCGGCCGGCGTCGGTGAGCCGATAGGTGTGGCGTTTGGCGCCGGGCGGGGTGTTCGTGGTCAGGATGCCGTGGGCGGTGAGCTTGCGGAGCCGGTCGCTGAGGATGTTCCGGGCCACGCCGAGGCGGTTGCGGAAGTCGGTGAACGACGCGGCGCCGTCCATCGCGTCCCGGACGATGAGCAGGCTCCACCGGTCGCCCACGAGATCGACGGCGCGTGCGACCGGGCAGGTGGGATCGGTCCAGCTCTGGCCGGTCGTCACCAGGTCCGCCATCGGACCACCTCCCTCTTAGGTTGCATTTCAAAACCATTATGCCCTACTCTTTGATTGGTTTCATATTGAGACCAATCACAGTTCCGACTTGTGAGGGGAGGTCGCCCATGATCAGGCGTGGCGGGCTGGTCGTTCTGGCGTCGGTGTGCGCGGTAGCGGTGTCCACGATCTACGCGATCCAGCCGGTGCTGAAGACCGCGGGCAGCGATCTCGGGCTGACCGAGGGAGCGCTGGGGTGGCTGGTCGCAGCCGGCCAATTCGGCTATCTCGCCGGGCTCGTCCTGCTGGTGCCCCTCGGGGACGTCTTCAACAGGCGCACGTTGATCGTCGGGCACCTGATGCTCACCGCGACGGGCGCGGCGATCACGGCGGTCGCGCCCGGCGGAGCGATCGCCGCGGCCGGGATGGCGATCACCGGCCTGTTCGCGGTGGTGGTGCAGATCGCCGTCGCCTATGTCGCGGCGAACTCGTCGCCGGGTGAGCGCGGTCGCAACATCGGCACGGTCACCGCGGGGGTGGTGGCCGGGATTCTGGGGATCCGCGTAGTGGGCGGCGCGCTCGGCGACGCCCTCGGGTGGCGGGCCGTCTACGCCGTCCTCGCCGTACTGTGCGTCGGGCTGGCCCTGACCGTACGTATCACCTTCCAGCCGGACGTCCGGCTCGCGAAGACCCCTTATCCGAGCGTTCTCGCCGCCGCGGGGCGGCTCGTCGTCACCGACCGGTTCTTTCTCAGCCGTGGCTTGATCGCGTTCTTCCTGTTCGCTTCCTTCGGCACCCTGTGGAGCGGGCTGGCTCTGCCGCTCGGGGCCGCGCCGTGGCAGTTCGGCACCACGACGATCGGGCTGTTCGGACTGGCCGGCCTCGTCGGCGCGGCGGGTGCCTCACGGGCGGGGCTCTGGGCCGACGCGGGGCGGGCCCAAGCCGTCACCGGCTGGTCGCTCGCGCTGCTGGCCGTCTCCTGGATCCTCACCATGCACACGACACCGACCCTCTGGATGCTCATCGCGGGTGTCGTGCTGCTCGATTTCGCCGTCCAGGCCGTGCACGTGAGCAACCAGCACCTCCTCACCGCCGCGTATCCCGAGCGCTCCAGCAGCGCCATCGGCACCTACATGGCCTTCTACTCGCTCGGCTCCGCCCTCGGCGCGGTCACCACGACCTGGGCGTACACCGCCGCGGGATGGCAGGCGTCCTGCCTGCTCGGCGCCGCCTACGCCGTCGCCGCGCTGATCGTGTGGACGCTCGCCAGGAACACCACCGCTGCCCCGTGCGCCGTACCCGCCGCGACGGAGCCGGCCTGACCGGCCAGGTCCGGCAGGAGCACCGGTTCACCGCCCAGCAACTTGCCGCCGGCCCGCACGCCGCGCGTTACCTCGTCGGGTGGGCCACGGCCGGGCCCTCATGGAGGCGCTGATCCGGGCAGCCGCCGAGAGACCGGCTCTCGTCACCCGGCTCAGCCTGAGCGTCGAGGACGGCAACCCCGCTGTGCGCCTCCACACCTCCTTCGGCTTCACCCGGATCGGGCGCAACGGGGGATCGGACACGACGGTCCTGGACGTGCGGACCCGTAGGCCGTGACGCGCGGTGCGGCCCCATACGCCGTGAGGCGCGTTGCGGACCGTACGCCGTGGCGCGTGTATCGAAGGTGTTGGACACCGAGGCGGAGGCGGTGGTCCGTGTGCGGGTCGGGTCGGGGATGTGATCGGGGATCAGTCCGGGACGAACCCTGATGTTCGGGCACGTGCCCTGCTGACAAAGTGAGGAGCATGACCTCAACGCGCATGTCACGACGGGCTTTTGCGGGCACCGCTCTCGCGGGGACGGCCGCGCTGGCCGCCACCGTGATGCTGCCCGCGCACCGTGCCGCCGCCTCGCCCGCGTCGCTCCCGCCGCCGGACCCCACCGCCCTGCAAGCGGCGATCGACGACCTTGGGCAACCGCCGTCGACGGCGGCCCAACTGACCGTCGCCGGCACGGCCGGCTCCTGGCGCGGCACCTCGGGCGTGGCCGACATCGCGACGCGGCGGCCGGTGACGCCGCAGGACAAGGTTCGGATCGGGAGCATCACCAAGGTCTTCGTCGCCACAGTGGTGCTGCAACTGGCGGCGGAGGGCCGGGTCGAGCTGGACGCGCCGGTGCGCCGTGTCCTGCCGGGGCTGCTGCCGGACCGGTTCGCGGCTGTCACCGTGGCGCACCTGCTCGATCACACCAGCGGGCTGCCCGACCACGTCGGCATCCCCGAGCCGGAGACCGCGGAGGAGGTGTTCCGCCACCGCTTCGACCACTGGACGCCGCAGGAATGGGTGGCGACGGCGACGCACGGACCGCTGAAGTTCGCCCCGGGCACCCGGCAGGAGTACCGCGGCATCAACTACGTACTGGCCGCACTGATCGTCGACAAGGTGACCGGCCGCCCGTACGGTCAGGCCGTCGCGACCCGCATCCTGCGTCCACTGGGTCTGGCGCGCACCGTCGTGCCCGGCGACGACCCACGCATCCACGGCCGGCACGTGCACGGCTATCTGGCGGTGGCCGACGGCAGCCTGCGGGACATCACCACGTACGACCAGTCGTCCAGCCGGGGCGAGGGCGACATGATCTCCACCACGAGCGACCTCGACCGGATGCTCACCGCGCTGTTCTCCGGCGAGTTGCTCCCGCCGGAGCTGCTCCAGATGATGTTCACCCTGCCACCGAACGGCATACGGATGCTGGACGGCTCTCCGGCCCGCTACAGCACCGGGCTGCAGCAGGCCGTCGTGAACGGCACCACCTTCTGGGGCAAGACCGGCGAGACGTACGGCTACAAGAACGCCGCGTTCTCCACTCGCGACCAGCAGCGCCGTTTCGTCCTCGCGTACAGCCCGACAGCCGCCCGCGGCGGCGAGGAGAGCCAACTGATCGCTCGGGTCGCCGACCTGCTCACCCGTGTTCCGACCAGCGAAGGCAGAGCGGCCGCCGTACCGTCCCTCACGGACTGATCCCTCAGTCCGGTCGGCGCACCGCCATCACCAGGGGGGCGGGCACGGAAGCCGTCCGGCCGGTCGGCTTCAACTCGCCCGTCGCGGGATCGATGCTGAACTGGACCACGTTGTTCGCCGTGCCGCTGTTCACGTAGAGCCAACGTCCGCTCGGGTCGATGGCAAAATTGGTAGGACCGCTGACACCTTGCGTGGCGTAGCCGATGACGGTGAGTTTTCCGGTCGAGCGGTCGATCCGGTAACCGGCGACGGTCTGCGAGCCGCGGTTGGACGCGTAGAGGAAGTCGCCCGACTGATGCACGGTGATCTCGGCGCCGCTGGGCGGACCGGAATAGTCGGCGGGCTCGGACGCAATGGTCTGCAAGGTCTGACCGACCGCACCTGTCACGGGGTCATAGGCGAAAGCCGTGATGGTTCCGTCGAGTTCGCCGAGCACATAGAGGGTCTGGCCGTCCCGCGCGAACGTGACGTGGCGGGGCCCCGTGCCGGGCGGGAGCGACGTCTCGCTGACGCGCTCCAGCCCACCGTCGGCGAGCCGGAAGATCTGCACCTTGTCGATGCCGAGATCGGCGGTGGCGAGGAACCGGCCCCGCGGATCGAAGACGACAGCGTGGGGATGCGCCGAGTCCTGGCGTGGCTTGGGGCCGCTGCCGGTGTTCTTCACCGCACCGCTGACGGAACCGAGCCGACCGTCCTTCCCGACGGGCAGCACGACGTACTCACCGTAGTAGTAGTTCGCCACCACCACGTGTCGTCCGTCCGGCGAGACCGCCAACTGCGCGGCCCCGCTGTCCCCCAGCGACACCCGGTTCAGGAATGTGAGTGTGCCCGTGCGCGGGTCGATCGCGAAGGCGTCGACCTGACCCACTCGTGCCGTGTCACTGCCCTGCAAGGAGTAGCAGGCGTAGAGGAACCGGCGGGAAGGGGCGACCTCTATCCAGACCGGGCTGGATCCGGCCACCTGCTGCACCGGTTCCAGCGCGCCGGTCTCCGGGTCGAGCTTGAAGACGTACAGCCCGGTCCCGTCCGGGCTGCCACCCCCGGAAGCGTTCGCGTACGAAATGACATACGCATAAGTCGACCTGTCTGCCGCGGTCGACCCACCCGTACCCATGGCCCGACCCAAGACACCGGGCAGGACCGGCAGTGCCGCTCCGGCCGCGCCGACGGCCAACACCTTACGGCGTCCGATGTGCCGCCTCGCCGAAAACATGCCTTCCAAGTCCATGATCTCCTTTCAGTCCAACTCCGACAGTGCTCCGCCCGACTCACCGCCCGCGGGGTGACACCTGTCCAGGCAGGTCCCGGCGTTCCGTCCCCTGATCCGGCACACCCGGAAGCGGCAGCGCTCGGGTGCTCGACACCGCTGCGGGACATGCCGGGTGTGCGTGATCAGGGCGCGTCATGGGGCCTCTCGGCTGCTGGGCCTGCCAACCGCTCTGAGGTCAGCTGGTGTTCGTAGGGCGTCGGCTGGTGACTTCGTCAGTGGCCGGGCGTCAGGGGGCGCGGTCACCGCGAGGACCCAGGAGCGCCGGAGGGCCCGCGAACACCGGAGGACCTGCGAACACCGGAGGGCCCGCGAACACCGGAGGACCTGCGAGCGCCAACAGGCAGGCGACTCGCACCCAGTGGCACCTGACCACTGACAGAACCAGTGTGGCCGTCGTGGCTACGCCGTCTCAATGTGCACACGACCTGCTCTGACGTGCGTGCCTTGTGCGGCAGAACCACGCCCGGGACGGCGTCGAGCCGCCCGGGACGACGCCGTCACCTCGGAGATCACCAAGCAGCCCGCCGCACCGCGCGATCTGCGCACGGGCGGCCGTCCGGCCGGCCAGGACGAATCTCCGTTCCCCACGCAGGTCGATCAGTCGTCCCCGATACGGACCTGGTCGCGTGCGGGCCATCCGAGGTCGGTGAGGCCGAGAAACGCCGCGTGCGCGGCGGCCTCCTGGGCGGAGGGATGCCAGATGAGTTCGACCCGGTTGCCGTCCGGGTCGAGGACGAACGCAATGGCCGTCTCACCCGGACCCACGTCACCTGCCGTCTGTCGCCCGTTGCCTGTCACCTGCCGTCTGTCGCGCGTTGCCCGTCGCCCGTCGCGCGTCCCCGGACGCGTCGCGACCCCCGCACGGCTGCCTCGGCGAGGTCTCAAGGCACCCCTGGGCACCCCGAGGCACCTGAAGGCATCCGGGAGGTCGGTTTCTATCATGGGCGCTGTGCTGGACAAACGAGCTGAATTCCAACGTGCCCGCCGCCCCGGTGAGATCGAGGCCCGCCGACTGGCCATCCTGGACGCCGCTCGCGGCATGCTGCTCGACCGTCCCCTGGCCGACATCAGCCTGCGCGAACTGGCCACCGAGGTCGGACTGGCCAAGTCGAACGTGCTGCGGTACTTCGAGAGCCGCGAGGCGATCTTCCTTGAGCTGCTGAACGTGTCCTGGCAGTCCTGGCTGGACGGTCTCGAAGTGCTGCTCCAGGAACCCCTGCCGACGGACGGGCGTCCCTATGCGAGGGAGGCGGCGGTCGCCACGAGAATCGCCGAGAGCCTGGTCTCCCAGCCGATGCTGTGCGAACTGCTCAGTGCGACGGCCGCCGTGCTGGAACGCAACATCTCTCTGGAATTCGCTCGCGAGTTCAAGGGGAAGGCGAAGGCGAACAACGACAGGCTGGCGGCCGTCGTGGCCGCACGGCTGCCCGGCCTCCCGCGTACGGCGGCCCAGCAGTTCGCCGCCGCCGTCCTCGTCATCCTCTCGGGCCTGTGGCCCTTCGCCAACCCGACGGACACGGTCGCCACCGTGAGCCGTGAGATGGGTTTCCCGCCGGCTGCCCAGAAGTTCTCAACCGGCCTGCGTTCGGGACTCGCCGTGCACCTCATCGGGCTGACCGCCCAGGACGGAACGCTCGGCAGCGAATAGGGTCGTTGCCGGTCCGAGACACACGTCTGCAGTGGTTCCTCACTGAACCGGTGACTCGGGCGGTGGCAGACGGATGGTGCGGTCCCTTTCGACGGCCTCCACGCCGTCGATGGCCCGCAGCAGCGGTAGCCGCTCCTCGGCGATGGTTCCGGAAGCGGTGCCGATGAGCGGCTGCTCGCTCACCACGGTGAGCCCGGCAGCCCGAGCCGCCCGGATCGTCTCGGCGAACCGCCCGGTGTCGACCGACAGAATGACGCCCACCTGCGTGGAGTCGGTCACGGGGCCTGTCCAAGCCCGGCGCCCACGTCCTGCGCGGGCTGGGCCAGCTTGTACGCGCCGGAGACGAGGCGCCTCTTGAGATCGGACGCCGTGGCGTCCGGGTTCTCCTGGGCCAGTAGCGCGACGATGCCCGCGACGTGGGGTGTGGCCATGCTGGTGCCGCTGATCGTGTTGTACGCCTGAGGCATCGGCCAGGCCGAGCGTACGTCCACCCCGGGTGCGGCAATATTGATCTCGGAACCGGCGAGGCTTTGCTCCCGGCAGGAGAACGGCGCCACGTCAAGTGCCTTGCCCACAGCCGCGACAGCCAGAATCGAGGGGCAGTTGGCCGGGTGGTTGACCGGCCCGCGCTGCATGTCGTTCCCGGCCGCCGCCACGATCAGCGCTCCCGCGGTGACGACGCGCTGTGCCAGGTTCTCGAAGACCGGCGAGAACAACTGCCCCGGACTGACCGGAGCACCGAGCGACATGGAGATCACCTTCGCGCCCTGGGATACCGCCCAGGCGATGCCCGCGAGGATCTGGCCGTCGCTGCCGCTGCCCTGATTGCTGAGCACCTTGCCGGCCAGGATCTCCGCCCCGGGAGCGACGCCGTAGCGCGGCGGCTGCCCGGGGTCCGTCGGTCCCGTCGCCGTGCCGATGCAGTGTGTACCGTGGCCGTTGCCGTCCTGCACGGACTGACCCGGCACGAAGGACGCCGTCCCGGCGATGCGCGCGGAGAGGTCGGGGTGATGGGCGTCCACTCCGGTGTCGAGCACCGCGACCTTCACGCCCTGTCCCGTGAGACGGGTCTGATTGGCCCGGACCGCTTGCAGACCCCACGTGTGGCCGGACTCGTCCCAGGCCGGCCCCAGCGAGGCGGCCAGCGCGGCCGTGGTGTGCCGCCGCAGGACGTCCTCGTCGCTGCGGTAGGTAGGGTAGTACCCGGTCATCTCTCGCACGCGGTCCGTGATCGTCGAGATGTAAACCATGCGCTCCGGCTCCGCGGCGGTGATCGCCGGCTGTTCCTGAGCCGTCGTCACCAACGCCTCGCGCTGGTCGGGTGCCACATCGACGACCGCGACGCCGAGGTCCGCGAACAGCACGGACGCCCGGGGTTCTTCGAGTATTCCGCTGATGCTCTCCGCCTCGGCCCCCTGTACCCGCTCCGCGGTAGAAATGCCGGCCCGGGAATGCAGCGCCTCCATACCGCGCTCCGCTTCCTGGGGGTCGAGAAGGACAAGATATCTCCCCGTGTACGCGTTCTCGCGCTTGACCAGGCTCTGATCGAAAGGCTCAGGGTGTTCGCCGCGCTCACGGCGGTCGAACGGTTCGTTCGTCATGGCGTCTCCGCTCCGGCCTTCCCCCCACCCGGCGAAAGAAGCGTCGAGCGCACGCCGAAACGCGTTCAGCAAACGGGTGTTGTGATGTCCGACCGTGACACATCGACGTTCCCGAGTCGCCCCTTCGGCAGTCCTTCGAGTCCTTTCTTCCACCGTCCTGCTGTCCGGGAGGGGCCGCAACTCGACTGAGTGACTGAGGTGAGTGACAGAGCTGGGCAACGCACGGGCAGGCGTGAGCGCCGACCGCGGCTGATGGACCGTCCGGTCACGTCGAACGCGGGCCGGCCGCCGCGCAGGGGTCGTGCGGCTTGTGGTCCCGCATGCACGGTGGGGCTCCTGCGGTCCCAGTTGCGGGGCACCCCGGGCGCAGTAGCCTTGAATTGACGACGCTGCCTGTTCTGGAGGTGGGCGATGTTTCTCCGACTGCTGCGACGTCGTTTGCCGCGGGGGCTTTTCCTTGTCGGCAACGGCCGTCTGATCCGGGGATTCAGCGGGGGCTTCTACGACGGTCACGGATACCAGTCCTGACACCACCCGCCAGGTGAATCGCGCCCGCCGCAGCGTTGATGCGCAGCGGGCTGACCGTGGAGGACGTGCGGTGACAGAGGATTCCGATGCGCTGGTGGCGATGGAGCGGATCCTGTCACCGCAGTGCCGTGTCACCAGGATGTCCGCAGGAGCGCTGATCGCGGACTGGAAGAGGACCCGCTTTCTGGGAATGGCGACGCCCGACATTCGTAAACTCACTGGCGGAAGCCCCGCGGAACGCGTCGAACTCGTCAGCGGCCTGATCCGCGCCGGATGCGCGACGGCCCGGCCGAAGGCGCACTCGGACGCCGAGGTCGGAGTCTGGCTGCACGGCGTGCACCTGCTGATCTCGACCTTGGGATTCGGGCGTGTCCTTCGACTCCTGCCCTTGGCGGCCCCGGACTACGCCCGAGCGGACCCCGCCTCCGAGGAGGCCGTCGCACGCCTGAAGCGAGCCGTGCAATCGCACAGCCGCGGAAGCTGGTTCGTCAACGACGACTGCAAGACCGTGGCCGTGACGGCCTTCGTCCTGCTGCGGCGGCGTGGCCTGCGGGCCGCGCTCCACGTCGGCCTGCGCGAGCACCCTTTCGCCCTGCATGCCTGGACGTCATCGGGAGGCGTGTGCATTCCTGACGCCAGTCCGCGCGGGCACGGGTTCGTACCGGTTCTGACGATCAGCGGCGGAGCGCAGTGACGTGGAAGCACTCCGCCTGGAGTGGGCCGGGGGCGTACCGAAGCTCTCGGCAGCCGAGCCCATGGGGCGGCAGGGACTCGTGACGACGGTCTCCTCACGGGCAGGTACCGCGGTGGTCGTCGGCTGGGTCGGTTCGGTCGGCGGGCGCGTGGCGGGGGCGCGCAGGCTCCTCGACGACTTCGGGCGACCGGGGGCCGCACCGCGCCTGCCGGCTGGCGACTACGCGGCCGTCCTGGTGTGCCGCGACCGCATCCTGCTGATGCGGGACGAGCAAGCACGCATCCCCCTCTTCTACCGGACGGCCGGCGGCCGGGTATGCGCGGTGAGCACCTCGGCGCGCGGCCTGGGCGGTGGAGCGGCGTGGGAACGCCGCTACTTCTGCCGGTACCTGACGGGGAACCTGACGCAACCGCACACGGAGCTGACCCCTTTCATCGGCGTACACCGGGTGCTCGGCGGCGAGGTGGTGGAGCTGTCGATCACCGGGCAGCGGCGCGGTCGGGTACGGCAGCGCTCGTCTCAGGTCGGGGTCTCGTCGCTGACGGCAGCAGGCGCACCACCCCTCAGCACAGCCGCGCGGGACCTGCGCGTCACACTGGAGAACGCCGTGGAGCGCCGCATGGGCGGCCTGACGGCATGTCATGTCTCCGGCGGTACCGACTCCACCGGCGTCGCGTTGCTCGCGGCGCGTGTCCTGATCACCGGAGGAGGCGACCCGGGAAACCTCGTCCTGCTCGCCGGGCGCTTCGGCCGCGGCGAACTGGCCGGGGAACAGCCGTACCTCGACGAGGCGATGGAGGAGATCCGCCGGCACGCGCCCACGGCCCGCCCGGTGATCGTCGATGCCGACGACGTGGCCGACTTCGACGACTTCCGGCACCACGCGGGAGACGCTGACGAACCGCACGCGCACGCGTTCCGCGCCCCCTTCTGGAGCAGGCTCCACACCGCCGCAGCAGAGCTGGGCTGTGACACCCTCCTGACGGGCTGCGGGGCGGATCCTGTCGCCGACGCCAACCCGTTCCACCTGCACCGGCTGGCCCGCACCGGGCGGTTTTGGCAGTTGACGCGGCAGGCCCGTGCCTGGGCCGCGGGCGACGAGCGGGGGCTGCGGGACGTCGTCTGCGCCTACGTGGTGCAGCCCGCGCTTCCGCTGACGGCCGAACGGATCACCGCCCTCGTCCGCCACCGAGGAACGGTGCTCGGCGACCTCGGCACCTTCGCCCGACCTCGGTGGCTGCGAGCCCGATTCGCGCGGGCTCACGGCTACCGTGAGGCCAGCGTCTCGGAAAGTCGCTTCGTGTTCGGGCGCAGGCCCGAGCAGTCCCTGTACGACGCGGCCAACTACATCGCCGCTCCCGACCCGCTGTCCTGGGGCCGCGCACGGCAGGACGGGTTCTTCCTCTCACACCCCTTCCTCGACCCGCAGGTCGTCGCCACGATGCGCCGCCTGCCCGCCGAGACCACGTTCCGGCCGGGCCGTCCCAAGGCCGTACTGCGCGAGGCCATGGCGGATCTCCTCCCGCCCCGCATCCGCGGCCGGACGTTCAAGGTCCCCTTCAACCAGCTGTACGCCCGTGGCCTGCGGGCGCACGGCGACCAACTCGTCGACCTCTGCCGGTCCGCGAAGAATCCGCTGATCACGGAGATGTTCGACGTCGAGACGCTGTGCCGGGCGGTGCGGGAGGCGCAGATCGGCATGGGGGACGCCTATTCCTGGGACCGGCTGAACAGCTCCCTCGCCCTGGTGGTGTGGCTGGAGCGGTGGGGGCGGCGTTCCCCCGCGCTCGACACGGCCGTGCCGGTCATCGCCCTTTGACGTCCCACAGGGTCCGCTCGATCGGTCCGGTCAGGACGTCGACGATGCCGTACCGGTTTTCCAGCTCACGGTCCTCCGACTCGGTGTTGATGTGGTCTTCCTCGCCCTTTCGCCTGATGGATTGGACCAGACCCGCACCGTGGACGCCGAACTCCCAGTACACCGTCACGTAACGGGGCGCTCTCGTGTGCGTGGCGATCGCGTTGTTCTCGTGCACCCTGCCGCGATAGACGACGTAGTCGACCTCCTTCTTCGTCTTCAGCCACTGGGGGATCTCGCTGCCGCTCCAGGAGTACCCGGCCAGAGCCATCTGTTCCAGACCCATCCGGTCCTTGCGCGCGAAGTTCGCGCTGGCATAGAACGCCAGCTGGTCGTACGGGGTGTCGAGCGGTAGTTGCACGACCGTCTGGGTGACGAACGTGTCACCCCCCTCGATCCAGTTCCCGGCGGGCACGAACGGCTGCGCCGCCACCAGTTCGCCGGGCTGCTGGATCTCCCTGCGGGAGAGCGGGTGCTTCTCCTGGTACGCCTCCCATTTCTTCGCGTCCTGGCGCCACTGCTCGCGCTTCCGGTCCGTCTCGCTCAGCGCCACTCGTTCCCCCATGGCGTGGAACTCCGTGCCGAGCACGTAGAAGCCCACGTCGCTCTGGTTCTCCACCTTGATGTCGATCGGCACCGCGAATGCCTTGCGGTCCTGCCTCAGCACCGGCGCCCCCACGGTCATCTTGACCACGGGCCTGGCCCCGCGCTGGTACGGCTGGTAGAGACGCTCGTAGCCGAAATTCGCCAGTGCGATGACCCCGGTGACGATCACTGCCGCGGCCACCCGCTTCGGAGCGGGGATCTCGATCGACGTCCGCCACACCGCGAAGACGGCCCAGGCGGTACCCACCGTGATCAGGCACCACAGCACCCGGTAGGCCGTGGAATCCACGTCCTTGAAGGTCAGGAGCAGCAGCATGGCGTTGGTCAGGAACGCGGCGACCGTGCCGATCAGCGCGGCCGTGCCGGAGTAGGGGATGCGGTTCCGGAGCCAGTGGTCCCAGACCGCCGCGGCGCCCAACAACGTGGTGACCGAGATCAGGAGGAGAATG
The DNA here is from genome assembly GCF_042268025.1 of Streptomyces sp. NPDC056161. Taxonomy (NCBI): domain Bacteria; kingdom Bacillati; phylum Actinomycetota; class Actinomycetes; order Kitasatosporales; family Streptomycetaceae; genus Streptomyces; species Streptomyces sp. NPDC056161. Next base: position 78,738 of record NZ_JBHJUV010000013.1, on the reverse strand, counting down.
GCACCGGTCATACGACCCGCGTACGTCAGGGCACCGCGGAGGTCTTCGACGCCGAGCCAGCCCAGAGGCAGACCTGTCAGAAGCAGCACCACCATGATCGCCACCATGGTGGCCGGTGACCGCCTGGTGCTCGTCGGGACCAGCAGCACCCGCAGCGTGGCACCCACACCGGACCAGCGGGAAGTCGTCACCTGGTCACCTCCCGGATTCTCTTCGGCCGGCACTGGGGCGCCGCACGGTCGCGGCGCCGTCCGGTGCCGCGACCGGACAGACGCACCAGCCCGCGGCGCCCGGCTGCGGCCCCCGCACGCCCGGCCGCGCTCGTGCGGACAGGGACTCCCACGCCGCGTTGTCGCATCACCCGAGTACATCCGGTACGCGGGCGATGCTCCGCCGTGCGGTACACCGCACCGGACGCCGCGCATCTGCCGGGGTACCTCTCCGGCCGCGACACCGGTGAGCCCCCGTCGGCGTTCCCCGGCGCGCACTTGGCGGTGACGTCGCCGGATCGTCCGAACCACGCCGCGGCTCCAGGAGATCCAGCGCTGCGGGGCGGGGGCTCGACGAGCACCATCATCCGCGGTGATCCGGCGGAATCCGTGGTGATCCGGCGGATCATCATCCGCGATGCCTCCGGACGGCCTACAGCGGCCGGCCGCGCGCACGGCTCGTCGACCTCCAGCACGCTGACGGCGATCCGCCCCCTCGGGCTCGGCTGCGTACACTGCCGGGCATGGCATGCCGTATCAGTGAGTTGGTCATCGACGCCGCCGACCCGGACGCGCTCGCCGCCTTCTGGAGCGAGGTCCTCGGCTATGTCGAACTCGGCCGGGAGGACGACGGCAGCATCGAGATCGGGCCGCCCGGCGTCGGATTCGGCGGCCCGCAGCCCACCCTCGTCCTCAGCCCCAGCAGCGACCCGCGGCCCGGGAAGCTCCGCCTGCACCTCGACGTCAACGCCACCGACCGCGACCAGGACGCGGAACTGGAACGACTGCTCGCGCTCGGCGCCCGGCGGGCCGACGTCGGCCAGACCGGTACCGAGAACTGGTACGTCCTGGCCGACCCGAACGCCTCTAACTAGCGGTTCTGGAAGATACACCAGGTCAGCGGGCATGCGGAAGCCCCCGCCATGCGCCACGGGGGAAGCACACGACAGGGGCCGGACCGACACGCTGAGCCTTGCTCGCCGTTCTCAGCGTGCCGGGGTCTACTCCTCGCGGGTCACGCGCGCGTGGTCGGTCACGACTCTCCGGAAGAGGTCATGACCCGTCCGGCCGGTGTGCCGCAGGCACCAGTCCTGCGCCGATTCCTGGTCTTTCTGCGGTCCGGAACTCTCGCCGCAGTCGGACGTGGCGCAGAACGCCTGAAAGGTGACTGGGGACGCTGCCTCATGCCGGATCGTGTGGCGGACGTACCGCAGAACTGCGCGGCTCATTCCGATGTCCCCAGCGCCAGGGGAAGCGCGTTCAGGAGCTTCACCGCCGAACCGACCGGAAGGACCCCGATCTCCACGTACGCCCGTCCCTTGTTGGTGACCAGGGCACGCACCCACACCGTCTCGTGCTCGGGGATCCCGGCGCGTTGCAGGGCCGCCCGCAGCAGAGCCGCTGTGTGATCAGCCTCAGCACGCGCGCTCTTGTACTGGACCATGGGGATCACCGCCCCGCCTCCTTCAGGGCACAAGCCATGTGCCAGTAAGCCACGACCGGAGACGAGTCCCGCCGGGCGAGCAGTCCCCGGCGGCAGCCTTCCAGGCTCTTGACTGGTTTCCCGCACGCCGGGCAGGTCTCTCCGGCCGGGGCGTACGTCGTGTACTCCCACCGGCGCGCGTCGGTCTCGGCCCTGCTCACCGCACCGCCCCCGATCCCGCATCCGCCAGACGGCACAGTCCGAGGAGTCCGGTTGTAGCTTTGGGCACTGTCGTCAACCCCTTATCGGTTGGTGGCCGCGCCCCCGGACGTTCGCACCGTCGCGGGGGTACTCGCTGCCCGGCACGGATGCGTGCCGTCTCCAGAGCTTCGAGTAGGCACGTCACCAGGGGGAAGTGCGAACGGGGAACCCCACAACCCTCTTTGGGGATCCCCGTTACCGGGCATTTGGGGAACCCCGTCGCGCGGCTCGGACTACTCTGAAGAGATCACTGCCGTCCCTGCTCAGGTGGCCCATGGACGAACACGAGAACCGGCGCAGCAGCTATCCCCTGACGATCCCCGACGCGCTTCTCCAAAGTGAGGCCATGCAACAGGCCTGCGCAGCACGGAACTTCCGAGAGATCTTCCGGCTCGTGAACCGGCGCACCGGGACAAGCCACGCGGCCATGGCGGCGGCTATCGGCAAGATGACCAGTTCCCGCGTGAGCGACGTCATCCGAGGCGTTCGCGGCATCCGTGGGCAGGAAGTCATGGAACGCGTGGCCGATGGATTCGGTATCCCGGGCGAAATGCTGGGCCTGCCAAGACGGCCGTGGCAGGGTTCCCCGGAAGACAGCGTTCGGCCGGAAGCTTCGACCTATCCCGATTCTGCTGATCAGAAAACATCGGGCGCTCTACCCATTCCAAGAATGGGCGACAGCGATGAAATTAATATCGAGTACTCGGATCTCCGGGGTGACGATTTCTTATCTGACTCACATGACATGCTTTTGGTCTCGGTGTGGATTGAGGGGAGGAAGCAACTTATGGCTATCAATCGGCGCTCTATACTCGCGGGAACCGTTGGTGGAGTCCTACAAGGGGTTGGAATTTCACAGGTCCCCGTCCTCGAATCCGGCTCGGCACTCAAGTCGGCATCTTTCCCCAAGCTCAAGGACTCACAGGTGGATGCAGCCATCGAGCATCTACAGGATATGTGGCATGCTCTAGTCAGAATGGACAATCTGTTCGGCCCGCGCCACGCCCTTGCGTCTGTACATCAACAGCTCTCTATCCTTGAATCACTGCTGGAGCATGTCCGAGGAAATCAGCGACATGAGGTGCTGGGACTTGCTTCAAAGTATGCAGAATCAGCAGCTTGGCTGCATGAGGATTCCGCCGATATGGCAAGCGCGGAGAAGTGGACACGGCAAGCCATGGAATGGGCTACCGAATCAGGAGACCAACTCATGGTGTCTTGGACGCTGTTCCGTAGAAGTCAACAGGCAACAACGCGAAAGAATGCGGCCCAAACCATCAGTCTGGCTCAGTCCGTCCAGCGGAACGCAGCGGCTCTTACGGCTCCGGTACGCGCGGCGGCGCGACAACAGGAGGCACACGGGTACGCGCTGGATGGAGACGAGAGGGCATGCCAGCAGCGGCTTGATGAGGCACACGCGTTCGCCGCTTCTCCCGATGCAAAGGGGGACGGACGCACAGGGCATGGAGACTTCTGCACTCCGAGCTATATCGAAATCCAACGAGCTAATTGCTGGCTCACTATGTCACGCCCGGACCGAGCAGTCCCAGTATTCGAACGCGCATTGGTCGAGCTTCCAGACGTATATCAGCGAGACCGCGGCCTAGCACAAGTGCGACTATCCATGGCATACGCGGGAATTGGCGAATATGATGCGGCGGCCACTGAGGCCGCTTCCGCACTTCAAATTGCGCGGATTTCCGGTTCTACCCGCACGCTTAACGAAGCGGTATCTGTCGCAAATGCGATCGGCGTCAAATGTGACTCTCCGGCCGTCGCTAACTTGATCACCGCCGTTAGAAGTGAGACGGAGTTCTAACATGGCCAGGGCGATCGAATTGACTGCAATGCGGCGTGCAATCGCAATTTCCGCTCACGGGTTGGGCTCCACAAGCCCAAACCCGCCAGTCGGTTGCGTAATTCTCGATAGCGCAGGTCGTACAGTCGGTGAAGGTTACCACGTCCGAAAGGGGGACTCGCACGCAGAGACAAACGCGCTTGCGGCGGCTGGGAATCAAGCAAGGGGCGGAACTGCAGTTGTCACCCTTGAGCCCTGCAATCATTACGGACGTACACCGCCGTGTCGGGAAGCCCTGATAAATGCCAATATTGCAAGGGTGTTGATTGCCGTTATGGACCCGACGTCACGGGGAGATGGCGGCGCGGCACTATTGCGTCGTGCGGGTGTTGAAGTCGAGTGTGGTTTCCTCCAAGACGAAGCCTTGTTGGTCCTGGGACCTTGGCTTGCCTCGCTTAAGAACTCACGCCCTTTCATCACGTGGCTGTACGAGGCTGATCAACACGGGCTGCCTGTTCGGGGGATGAGCCAGAGTCCCGTGCAGGAAGCCCTGCCCTTTCTTCGCAGGTCACATGATCTAATAATTGCTGAGGACGGAGAAATAGAGGAGGGAAGAAGGAAAAGTCACGGCGACGGAGTCTTTCAAGTGCCATTGTTGTCACCGTGCGAGAAATCCGCCGAAACCATAAGTAAATTGATTGCCACAGGAGCGCGTTCCGCGCTGATTGTAGGAGCCTCTGACCGAACCGCTATGTTCAGCGCTGCCGGAGTGGTGGACCGGATAATTGCGTACCTGCCACTCACGCCGCACTCATGGACCGCTGATGACCCCAAGGGCTTCTTTGCTGCCGTTCCGGACGGCTACAGATTGACCGCTGTATGCCGGCATGGTAACTACGTGCGGTTGGTGGGCGCAAAGGATTGAAGTACAGGTTATTTTTTCTAACAGAGACGCGCTCGGCGCCGGGCGCCCTCCGAAGTCAGGAGGTCAGTCCACGGTCTGGAGTAACTGAGCAGAGAACCGGCCGGACTTCAGGTTCCGGCTCATGGCTTCCGCGAGGTACACGGCCATGGACCAGTCCGACGGCTCGTAGAACTGGGACTGTCCGGACTCACCCAGCGACGCATACCAGCGCGCGGCGATCGGGTGCAGATCCTCATCCGCCGGAGGCACGGCCGGGGCGACGCCTCCCGGAGCCTTCACCAGTTCAGGGCCATCCTTTTTGTCGCGTCGTCGGCGTTGATCGCTGCGCTTGGGGATAGGTCCGGGCATGTCGCACCTCCTACTACCCTTGGAGCGTTGAATAGTTCAACCCGCTCTGGGGGCCTCGTGGATCAAGGACTGGCAGCCATACTGGGGGCGCTCGCGGGCGCCGTCGCAACAGGGTTGGGCGCGTATGTCGCGGCCAAGGCAACCTCACGCCTGAGCAAGCGGCAGGCCCGACGTGAGGCGTACAAGAACTATCTCTTGGATCTTGCCCAAGTGAGGTGGAGACTCGACGAGGTACACCAGCTCATCGTAGGAAGCCCAATAGCGGGAACCTTTCAATTCTCCAGTGGGACCGTTGATGAGCGGTTGAGCGAGATCGAGAGTCTCTCAACTTCACTTGAGCGCAACACTGTGGCGGTTGGCCTCGAAGGGCCCTCCACGGTCGCTGAACCAGCGCACTTCGCCATGGTTAACGTGATCTACCTGCGCAGCACCCTCAACCAGTGGCGAGCGATGGACCAGGCAACCCGCATTTCCGAAGAGGAGATCCAGTACACAAACGAACTGATTCAGGATCTGATAAGAGCTTCCGCTATGTTGGAGAAAGAAGCCCGAAAGCACCTCTAGGCCTGGCAGCCCTGGAACCCGTACACGATCTGAGCTGCTATACGCTTGCGGGCAGGGGGTAACGCCCCACCCGAAGGGGGCTACTACGCGATAGTGCGTAGCAGCCCCCGATTCTGCTTACTCACGGCGTGAACGTGACCTTGGTGATTGCAGGAGGATGCGGGAAGCCGAATCCGACGCGCATGGTGCCGCGCACGGCCACCTGGTCAGAACTGAAATAGGCGTCCGTGCTTATGTCGATGCGTGCGTCACGCCGCTGTACGACGAATACCCGGTCCCGTGGTATTCCCCACACGGTGCCCGGCGTGACGGCTGAAGAGACATACAGCGGAACGCCAGCGATTACCCGCCGTGTCGGCGTGGTCGGGTCCGAGCCGAGCAAGGGCCGGTTGCTTCCGGGCTGTTCCTTGAGCTGGGCCAGGGCGAGAGCATCGTTCGGATGCGCGGTGAAACTGGTCAGCGTGGCACCGACGTTCTCTGCCGCCGCGATGGCTGACAGGAAGGGGTCGAGGTTGGTCCACTTACGGCCGGCCGGGACAGACGTAACACCGGTCAGCTTCTCCATTCCATTCGGGGCCGGGCGGGGCAGATTTCCGAAGAATGCCGCATCGACCCGGCGTGCAATGGATCAGGCGAGGCCGTTGCCGACAATCTGTTGCGCGTCGGGGTTGGAATCCTCCGCGAGTTCGGAGGAGACGACCGTCAGTCCGGCGACCTTGGCGGGAATGACGACCTCTTCCCCAAGGGGCGCATTCTCGTTGGGGATTTCGTTTCCCTCACTGACCCATGCGGCCCCGGCGTCTTCCACCACGATCGGCAGATGCATCCGGGTGGACGCCGTGGTCAGTTGTGTGGAGACCTGAAAGGCCGTCGATTCCGCCTGTACCGGCTGGACGACAAGAGCCCCGTAGTCATCGGGCGTGATGCCCTCAGCTCCGGGCGCCGTGGTGAAGAGTGCCAATGCTCCGTTCCTTTCCTGCCGTTCGCCGGATTACCGGCTGTTGCTGAGATAGGTCACGCCGCTGCCGCCCGTCTGCTGGTTCTCCCGAGCGCGCCGGAATGCTTCGGGCCAAGTCGCGCGCGAGCGGTCCCGTTCGTTGGGGTCCAGACCTCCACGCCCCCGGGGCAATGTGCGCGACCGGAAGAGTCCCGCCAGAGTCCTGGCGTCCGCTTCCCGCTCCTCGGCAGTGTCGCCGTTGATCCGGGCGGCCACGTTGTTGGGGAGTTGGTGAACGCGGCCGAGGCGTTCGCGGTGCAGTTCCGTCTCCAGTTCGGCGACGCGCTTCCTGAGCGCCGCTATCCGCTGCTCATGCCCAGCGGTGCCGCCCGTCGTCTCGGCGTCCGCTCCGGGCTTCTCCTGGCGGTCGGCAGGCTCGTGCCCGTGCTCTGGTCCGTCCGGCGTGTTCTCGCGCGCTGGAGGAGCGTTCAGCGGTTCAGAAGACACGGGCGGTCTCCGGGCTCGCGATGGGAGACAGACCGCGCGAGGCCTGCTGCCGGGTCAGGGTGCCCTCGTCCAGGGCAGCGTCAACTGCGCCGTGGAGCTCGCCGCTCAGATCGCGGCGCATGGCTTTGTACTTCGCGTGTGTGTCCCACTCCCCGCACTGTGCCGCGAGCCTCAGCAGGTCGCCCATGATGGCGATCTGGCATCGGAGCTGGTTGATCACGTGCTGTGTGTCGGTCACCGTGTTTCCTTCCTGCGGACATGAGAAGAGCCCCCGCGCCGGGGTGTGCGTCATCGCTGGCCGCAGATCCTGCGAGAGCAACACCCGCCGACGCGGGGGCCATGGAAAGGCGCACCCCCTCATACAGGGCGGTGTCACCAGTCGGGGGAGATCGGTGTCCGGGGTGCTCTGCGGGCACTCCGGAGGGCAGGCACCACGCAGCGGGTGACGCGCGCTTCGCAGCGTTCGGAGTGCGGAAACTGCCCTCACTCACCGGGGAGCGCAAGGGGTGCCCGTGACGGTGGTGCGAGGTGGTGACGAGTGACGGTTTCGAGTGCTCCGCGAGGTTGTTTGCACAGGGGGCAGGGCTTCAGCTCTCGCAGAAGCGATTGGACATCTACGTATTCTCGTCACCCGTCACCACTTTATGACTCTAGGTAAACGGAATGGTTACCTTCCGTTTACGAGTGAAGGGTTCGACTCCGGATCGGGTCGGCACACCGCGATCACATGAAGTTTCGGTGACGTGATACAGGTCACATCAACGTGTTCCGGTGGGCGGTGGCGGAGACTGCCCCCAGACACACCGACGGCCCGCCCCCGGGACCTCCCAGGGACGGGCCGCGAACATGGCTCAGGCGTGCGTCAGGCGGCTTCCTCCCACTTGATGGCCGACAACTCATCAAGGGCATCAGCCAAGTCCCCTTCCTCCACGGTGAACTTGACGCGCGACTCGTCCAGGCGCCGCCAGCCGCCCCGAGTCCCCCGCTTCACGGTCAGCCGCGCACCAGCGCCAACCAGCATCCGCCGCCTGCCGACCACATCTCTGTCGTTCCACTCGTCGGCGTACGTACGACCGGTCTTGACCACCTCCCGGCGCGGTTCCACCTTCGGTGTGTTCTCCAGCTCCGCCAAGCGCGCGTCCAGCGCGTCCGCGCGACGCTGCCACGCTTCCCGCGCAGCCCTGGACTTCTGGCGCCCCTCCTGCCTCTGATGCTCCTCGAACTCCTCGGCCGTGGCCGCGATCTCCGGCGCGGGGTCGTACCCGGGAATGGTGTGTGTCGTGACGACGCTGAGGGAGCCCGCCAGGCGCAGGAATTCACGCTGTACGTACTCGTCCACCCATTCCGCCTTCACATAGGCAGGGGACGCGCATGTCTCGCCCCGCGCATGAGCGTTGCAGTTGTACGAAGCAGCCTGAGGGCTCTTCCCCCGGTTCTGCCGGTTCAGATACATCCGGCCCCCGCATCCCGCGCAGTGAATGACCCGCAGCAACAGCGCGTCCGTATCGGCGCGCTCCCGGTTCTCGATCGTCCGTTGTGCGAACAGCGCGCCTACAGCGTCGAACTCAGCCCGTGTGAGGATCGGTTCGTCCGTCGCCATGACCGGGCGTCCCTCGCTGTCGCGTACGGGCTTGCCCTGGTGCGTCTTCCAGCCGATCAACGCCGGGGACGTCAGCAGACGCTTGATGATGCCCGGAGTCCACTTGAACCGCTTGCGCGTGACGCCCTCGCCCTTCGTCCCGCCGGTCCTGCCTCCAGTCCCGCGCTCGTTCTTCAGCGCCCAGTAGTCGCGAGGGGAAGGCTCGCCCTCGGCGTTTAGTTCGGCCGCTATGACGCTGGCCGTCTTCTCCTCCTTCAAGTCTCGGAGGATCCGTGTGATGACCTCGACCGCGTGAGGGCCGGGAACCAGGGTCCAGCCGCCGCCTTCCAGCTTCGCGGGCATGTAGCCGTAGTGCGGACGCGAGCCACGCCACCGAAGCGGCATCGCACGCATGGCCGCCTGGGCGCCCGATACGCGCTCTGCGATGGACTGGGCTTCCATCTGCGCGGCGAACGCCAGAAGCGTGGCGATCAGCTCACCGATGACGTTGCCCATGTCGAGTTCGAGGCGGGCACTACCCGGTCCCTCAGCGAACACCAGTCGCTTGCCGTGCTTGCGCGCCCACCCGACGAGGGCGGACATGTCGGCCATGGACCGGACGGCACGGTCCAGGCACCACCAGATGATCATGTCGAAGTCGTCGGGGCGCTCGAACCAGGGACCAAGCTGGGGGCGCTCGAACGGCGTCGTCTTGGACGCCGACACGTCCAGGTCCTCAGCCTCACCGACGATCACCGCGCCCAGCGACGCGGCGGCTTTCTCGTTCGCCTCACGCTGTCGACCGAGTGAGGTGGTCTCGTCGGTCGCGACGCTCAGACGGATGGCGGACAGGGCACGGGGCTGTGCTGCGTTCTCCATACGCTTTGGGGAGCGCACCGGGTGCTTTACGGCGCTGACCGGCGGGGATATTGCCACTTCCGGACCTCACAGAACATGTAGTTCCATGCGTTCGGAGACCCGGAAGGCAACGAGTTCTGCCTCCTGCACACCCGGCTCCAGCCCCTCTGACCACCCGCGGCCCGGCACCGAGCCGCCCGGCCCGACGCGTGGGGCCGGGGTCGTTCCTCGGTGAGCGCGGAGGTGACGAAGCCCCTGACCGGCGCGGCCGGTCAGGGGCTTCGCTTCGGGGGCGCGCGGTCCGCGAGGGACACGGTGCTGTGCGGAGCGCACGGTCAGGACTCCGCGGTGCGCGGGGCCCCGAGCGTCAGGACGTGCGCAGCGCCAGGTCGGCCGTCGTCCGGCTGCCCCGGGTGAGTTTCACCTTCTGACCGGCCGCCAGAAAGCCGTCGGCGGTCGCGGTGACGGTGTAACGGCCCGGCGCCGGCTTGACCCACAGGTCGTACCCGCCCCGGCTGTCCGTGGCCACCGTCGCCGTGGGGTGCGGGCAGGTGGCGTGACCTGCCGGGCACAGCGTGACGGTCGCACCGCACAGGGCGTCACCCGTGGCGGCGGTGGTCACCCGGCCGCTGAGGTGTGACCAGGACGCGGGGGCCGTGACCTTCGTGGTGACCGACAGCGGTGCCGACGCGTACGGCGTGTCGGTGATCAGGGAGAGGTCCGCCGCGTAGCCACCGGGGGCGCCGAGCGCCGCGGAGTCGACGGTGACCCGGACGGTGACGGAACGCCCCGGCGCGATCTCGACGCTCTGCTTGTTCGTGCTCAGCCAGGTGGCGTCGTCCTCCGCGCAGCCGCCGTAGCCGGGCAGCGTCTCGGCCTGCCGGTTGCCGGAGGGGAACGACAGCCCGTCGGCGATCGCCCCGCCGACCTGGGTGAGACCGCACCCGCTGCCGCCGCCGCGGAAGACGGGGTAGGTGGCGTTGGGCAGGTGGCTCCAGTGGCCGGTGACCGGGTCGTACTGGAGCGCCTGGTTGGTGCCGTCCGCGCCCACGATGCCGCCGACCACCTGGAGTTCGCCGTTGCCTGCGCTGGAGGAGGCCCCCCAGTCGGTGTACGGCATGTCGGCGTTGCGGGTCCAGGTGTTCGCGTGCGGGTCGTAGGTGTACGTGGTCGCGAGGCCCACCGTGTGGCCGCCCGCGTCACGGGTGTCGCCGCCCGCGCAGACGACGCCGCTCTCCAGTCCCTCGCACGCGGACCACTGCACGGCCGTCGGATAGTCCGCGACGCGGCTCCACCGGTTGGTGGCGGGGTCGTAGCGGTGGACGGCCGAGGTGAGGTGGTCGCCGTCGTCGGTGGAGCCACCGATGACGTACAGCTTGCCGTCGTACACGGCGGCGGAGGCCGTGGCCAGCGGCGTCGGCAGGTCGGCCACGCGGGTCCAGGTGTCGCTGACCGGGTGGTACGCGTAGACGGTGGACTGCGGCTCGCTCGCGCCGGCGGTTCCGTGCCAGCCACCGGTGAGGTAGAGGGTGCCGCCGAGGAAGGAGGCCGTGGGGCTCTGTAGCGCCTGCGGCAGCGGCGCGATGGCGGACCAGGCGGCCGTCGCCGGGTCGTGGACGTAGCCGTCCGTGAGGCCGACCCCGCCCACGATCTGGGCGACGCCGCCGACGGAGTAGGTCCTGCCCTGGTAGGTGGCGACGCCGTTGTCCATGACCCGCTCCGGGTAGTCGGTCAACTGCTGCCACGCGGTGTCCGCGGGCGCGGCGGAGACGTCCGGTGCCTGCTGTGAGTCCTTGGTGTCCTTGGTGTCCTCGGCAGCCGGGTCAACGCCTCGGTGAGCAGGGTGAGTTCGTCCGCCCGGCCGACCAGGCGCGGCGCCGCGACACGGGGCGTGCCGGGGACGCCGGAGGTCCCGGCCGGACGGGACGGCGGCGGTGCGTCGTCCGCTTCCGGCAGGTCGTACGCGACCGGAGCAGCCGCGCTCACGGCGGCGGCCCGTCCACCGGGGCCGCCTCGGGGTGTCGACGCGGGTTCGTACGGTGGAGGCGGGGCCACCGTCCCGGGGGAGCCCGCGGGAGGCGTCGCGCGGGCCCGTGGCTTCGGGCCGGTCCGTCCGCCCGGACCGGCCGGTGCTCCTTGGTCCTGCGTCGTCCGTTCCCGCAACCGGGTTCACCTGCTTCCCTGCCTGCGCACGTGTGTAGGGCGGATCATTGTCCGCCGGGAGGCGGACCCGGCGCCAGTACGGGCGACGCCCTCACGGGCGATCAGGGGGTTCACCCACAGTCCGCCGGGGCGGCGTAGGTCGGCCGGAACGACCGCCGACCTCCCGGCAGCCGCCGATAACCTAGTGCCTCGGCAGGCAACGTTTGCCCGTCAAGGAGCGGCGTTCGGTGCGTGCTCTCGGTGTGCCGGCCGGAAGTCCTCGTACTGGACGTACTTGGGCTTTCGGCCGGTGCGGCGAGAGTGCGTGCCGGGCGTCGCGACGGGGCGAACGTTGCCTGCCGGGGCACTAGCTCGGCAGGGGTCCCGTCCGACGAACGGGGCGTCGTCGACAGGGAAGTCATCGGGGGCAGGATGGGTTGGGCCGAGCTGTATTCCACGGACGTGCCGAAGGCGGAAAGGTTCGACTGGTGGTGCGACCGGGTGAGGCAGGACCTTCCGCCCGTCCACATCTTCTGTGACGAGCAGGACGACTTCCGGGCGTCGACCGCCGCGTTACCCCTCGGGCCCGTGAACCTGTCGGTGCTGTCGTTCCCGACGCTGGCTTCGGCGCGCACCGCGCGGTTGATCCGGCAGTCCGATCCCCAGTTGTGGGAGCTGGCCTACGTGGCCAGCGGCATCATGGTGGTGGACCAGGAACGCAGCCGGGCCCAGGTCCAGGCCGGCGACCTGCTGCTGTACGACACGTCGCGGCCCTTCGAGATGCGCATGCCGGAAGGCGCCCGGATCATCCTTCTCCACCTGCCCAAACACGTGGTACCGCTGCCGGACCGGTCGATACGGGAGCTGTTGTCGCGCAGGCTTCCCGCGCAGGGCAGCGGCGCCCTGCTCGCGGACTTCCTGCAAGGGCTGGCGAGTGGCCGGTGGACCGGGCTGGAGGCCGAGCGACTGGGGTCGGCCGTGGTCCAACTCGTCTGCGCCTTTCTCGGCGCCCTCGCGGAACGGGAGAACCTCCTACCGCCCGAGACCCGGCAGGCCGTGCTGCTGCGCGAGGTGAAAGCCTTCATCGAGGCACACCTGATGGATCCCGGCCTGTCACCGCAGGCAGTCGCGAACGCCCACTGCATCTCGGTGCGCTACCTGCATCATCTCTTCCGCGGGGAGAAGCAGACCGTGGGCACCTTCATCCGGGAACTCCGACTGGACCGGTGCCGCACCGATCTGGCGCAGCCCGGTCTTGCGCACCGCCCCGTCGGGGCGATCGGCGCACGGTGGGGGTTCGCGGACGCGGCGGCGTTCAACCGGGCCTTCAAGGTCGCGTTCGGGATGCCTCCCGGTGAATACCGCAGGTGGCTGGGGACGTACGGCGCGGGGCAGCTGACCGTGGGGGAGCAACGTCAAGGAGGCGGCGTTGCCGTCCCCTTCGAAAGGGGCACACCGCAGATCGTTCCGTCGGACCGCTGAGCCGGCCGGGGCGGCGCGGTCGCCTGCTCGTGCGCGGAGTTCATGGACGAGCAGGCCACCACCGCGGCCCGCTCATCCTCACCTCGCCGCTTCGCGGCCGGTGTCCGCGCCAGGGCCGCACGGTCCCGGCGTGCCCACCGCCCTCACCCGTACGACGGCTTGTAGCTCGGGCTGGCGAGGGGCTTGAACGCCGCTTCCAGCTCCTCGGACTTGTACGCGTCCAGCAACTCCTGCACATGCGCCCCGTTCTTGCCGCCGACGGTGTACTTGTTCAGGTCACCGGAGAGGACCTTCCGCATGGTCCTCTCGTCGGTCTTCGCGTCACCGGTGAGGTGGACCAGGCGCCCCGAAGGGTCTCGGAGCTGGTTGCGCACGGCCAGCAGGGTGAGGGTATGGGTGAAGCCCCCGACGGCGAGCTTGTTGTTCACATCGTCGGTGTCGGGATGCTTGCCGTCCGAGAGGCCGAGGTTCTCGATGATCGGGTCGTTCGCCGAGACCGCGCTCTGCACGACGCCCACCGCCGCCGAGAACGCGATCTTGGCAAGCCATGCTTCCGGTTCCAGGAAACCGATTGTCAGGAACGCCGCGTTCACATAGCCGCCCTGGAGCATGCTCTTCATGAGTTCGTGGTCGGGTTGTGCGTCGTGCAGCGCCTTGAGGAAGAGCGCCACGTCCTCACCGTTCTGCGCGCCCGTGACCCGCTCCCACTCCTCCACTCCCTCGCGGGAGAAGTCGGTCGGCGCCGAGACACCGTTCAGCAGGCCCGCGCAGTAGAACGCGCGGACCGGATCCAGCAGTTTCTTCCAGTCGCTGTTCTTCAGCTGCGGCGCCCCGCTCCCGAACAGCCCGAGCGACACCCTGTGCATGAGGTCACGGGCCGCCTCCGGGGAGTGCTCCTGGTTCATCGCGGTCTGGAGAATCGCCATCACCTTGACGCTGAACTGCCGGTCCCCGTAGAACATCTCGCGCACCTCGGCCGGCGTGAGGGCCTTCGCGAGGTGGTAGGACGCCGACGGGTTGGCCGCGAAGGCGTCGAGCAACTGGGCCTTCTGCTCGCTGGTCATCCGGTACAAGGGGCTGGTGGGGCTCTCCGGGCCCCCGACGACCGCCGGGATCCCGATGCGGGCCGCGACCATCGCGGTGGTGCGCGGGCTGACGGCGCCGCTGGAGTACGCGCTGACCAGAGCCGGGATACCGCCGAGCGCCAGCACCGTGGTGAGATGCGGCTGGAGCGTCAGCGCGTTGAAGAACCCGGCGCAGAAATAGGGGTCGTCGGCGTGCTTGGCGAGTTCCTCGACGATCGGCCGAGCGGCGTCGGGGTTGTCGCGGTCGTCGACGTCCTGTAGCGGTGTCAGCCTGGCGGCCAGCGCGGCACCCTCCTTCATCTTCGCCTGGTTCTGCCGCAGCAGTTGGTTGTAGGCCGTGTCGACGTCCGATTCAGGGGCCCTGACCAGTCCGCCGGACCCCAGTGCGCTGCTGTGCTGGGTCTGCTGGAACGCCCGCGCCACGTCGTGCACGTCCCGGTCGGTGTAGTACGCCCGAGAGATCGCCACCGCGACGTCGGCGTCCAGCGCGACGCAGGGGTGACCGGTGTTCTGGTACGCCAGCAGCGCGGGGGTCAGTACGCTGCTGACCCAGTTCTGGAACTCCTGGGCGGCTGCGGTGCAGGTCGCGGAGTACTTGATGAGGTTCTCGGGAATCGCCGACACCATGGAGAGGGAACTTTCTCGTCAGTGGAGGGGTTTCTGGGTTTCGGCCAGGACCTGGGCGACCGTCCGCTGGAAAGAGGCCGCGGCTTCCTTCAGGCCGACCAGCGCGTCATGCTGGCTCTTGAAGTCGGAGTCGAACTGCTCCCGTTTCTTCCCCTGCCAATTGACGCTCTGCGAGGAGCCGAGCAGCGCCTTGCGCTGGTCGGTGCGGAGTTGGAGGAACTTGTCCAGCCTCGCGTTGAGCTGGGTCAGCTGCCGGTCGAGCCAGTCGGCAGCGCGCGCTTCCGTGGTCTGCGCCATTCGCCTCTTCTCCTTGTGGAGGTCCGTTGTCGTGAAGGCCGGTAGTAGGGAGGGTCCGTTGTCGTGAAAAACGGCGGTAGCGAAGGCCCGTCATCGTGAAAGCCGGTCGTGGTGAAGGCCGTTGACGCGCGATCGGTGTCGCGGGGGCGCCTTGGCCCAGGCCCACGCCCGCGCCGCGCGCGTCCGCCTCATCCACGGAGCGCCGGCCAGGTCTCCACGCCCACCTGGCCGTCGACCCGGAGGCCGTTGCGCTGCTGGAACCGTTTGACGGCGGCGCGCGTGTCGTCGCCGAACTGGCCGTCGACGCCGCCCGCGCCGATGTCGTACCCGCGTTTTTGCAGGATGCACTGGACTTCGCTGACCCGCTTGCCGCGATCGCCGTACTGCGTCAGCGCGGAGCCCGAGTAGAAGGTGCAGGTCTTCCAGGGCTCGCTCTTGGACGCCGGTGCCGACGGGTGTGTCGGCCCGACAGTGACGATCTTGGTGGGTGGCGGTTCGGGCGGCTGCTGGGGCGCGGTGGGCCGGCGGTCCACCGCGCCGCCCGGGTCGCCGGGCTCGTGCGGCGGCACCTGCGGGGCGGTGTCCGATGCCGTGCGTGACGGGTGCGCGGCGGGATGCTTCTTCGGCGTGTGGCTGGGCGGCGCGGAGGGCGACGCGTCCGGCGGGACGGACGTGGCGACCGCCACGTTCGCCCCCTCGCCACGGGAGGGCCCGTGGCCGGGTACGACGAAGGCGACCACGGCGGCGGCCGCGGCGACGACGACGGCCAGCGCCGCGCCGACCGCAAGTCCGCGCCGCCGCCCGGGGGCCTCCTGCTTGAGCGTACGGACCGGTGCGCCCCGCCGCAGGACCGTCAACTGGTCCACGGGCGAGACGGCGGCGGTCCGCCCGCTCCACGCCGCGCGCCCCCCGATCACCTCGGCGACCGGCCCCGGCCACTCCCGCGCCGGGTCCCGCTCCCGCGCCTCGTCGACGATCTGCTGGGGAGACGGCCGGGCGGCCGGGTCCTTGTCCAGACAGCGGCGTACGAGGTCGGCGAGGGCCGGGGCGCTCTCCGCCACCCGGTCCACCACGTCCGCGCTCGGCGGCTCGTAGATCAGCCGGTGGATGACGTCACCGGTCGACCCCTCGCCGAACGGCGCCCGGCCGGACGCCGTGAGCGCGAGCAGCGAGCCGAGCGAGAACACGTCCGAGGCGTTGCCGACCTGCCGGCCGCTCGCCTGCTCGGGAGACATGTACGCCGGGGTGCCGACGTGCTGGCCCGTCATGGTCAGCGTGCTGGTGTCGGCGGTGTGGGCCACCCCGAAGTCGATGACCCGGGCCCCGTCCACGCCCAGCAGGACGTTGGACGGCTTGAGGTCGCGGTGGACGATCCCGGCGGCGGCGATGGTGGCGAGCGCCTGCCCGACCTCGACCGCCAGCCGCCACACCACGGGCGCGGGCAGCGGCCCGTGGCGGCGCACCGCGTCGTCGAGGCTGAGCCCGGGGACGTAGGCCGTCGCCATCCACAGGTGCTCGTCCTCGTCGAACCCCGAGCCCAGCAGCCCCGCGGTGTACCGGTCGTGCACCCGCCCCACCGTCTCGACCTCACGCTCGAAGCGGCGGCGGAACCGCGGGTCCTCGGCGTACTCCGGCCTGATCACCTTGACGGCCACCAGGTCCCGGGCTGTGTACGCCGCAGGCTGCGACTCGTCCGCGGCCACGGCCCGGCCGAGGAAGAGCCGTCCCATCCCGCCGCTGCCCAGCCGGGCCAGTACCCGGTAGGGGCCGATCGTCACCGGGTCCGTCCGGCGCAGCGGTTCGGCGCCGAGCCGGCCGAGGTCGTCGGCGGTCAGCTCGCCGGTCCACGGGTGGGCTTGTTCGGTGTCAGGCATGGAGATTCCCGCTCAGTTCCTGCTCGTGTCCCCTCTCACGCGCCACCGGCGTGCGAGATGTTGGTGAGGATCTTCTGCACCTGCTGCTGCAACTGCTCCAGCGACGACTTCATCCGGTCCAGGTCCCCCTTGGCCTGCGGCCACACCTCTCCCCGGAACTTCTGGGCGAGCGGCCCGTCCCAGTGGTTGGGGTCGCTGAGCTGCGTACCGTGGCCGTTCAGCTGCTGGATGAGGCCGGGAAGCTGGTTGTTGATGAGGCTCAGCATCTTGCTGGCCTCCGCGTGCGCGAAGTCGGTCGACTTTACCGTTGTCATGTTCTGTCCACTCCCGGGTTTCCCCGATGCTCTGTGACTTGCTCAGATCCTTTCGGCCGGGCGGCCGGGTGTCATTGGCGGTGAGCGCAGTGCCCTTGGCTCCCCGCGCAACACCGGTCCCCCGGTCACCGCGCCAACTGCACCCCGCCCGCCACTCCGTCGACCACCAGGTAGCCCCGCCCGGGAAGCGCGGCCATACGGTCGTGGCGGGGCAGGGCGGTGCCGAGGAGGTCGCCGTCGAGGTCGTGGTCGGGGGCCAGGAGGACCCCGCAGCGGCTGTCCCGGGCGGGTTGCGTCCAGTGGCCGTACAGGCGGCGCAGGGCGTCGGCGCGCCCGGCGGCGACGAGGTGTCTGCCGGGGCCGGCCGCCGACAGCCACCGCTCCAGGGCGCCCGTCTCGTCCTCGACCGTGTCGGCGTCGTCGACCAGGAGGAGCGTGGGGCCGGAACAACCCGACAGGGCCTGCGCCAGGGCGTCGTAGGCGGTGACCACCGTGCGGGCCGGGCCCGGCGGCAGGTCACGCAGCGGGGACCGGCGCGGGGCGTACGCGATGACGTGGGGCGGCGTCTGTGCCGTGGCGACCAGCCGGGCGAGGGCGCACAGCGCCGTGGAGCGTCCGGAGCGCTGCGGTCCGGCGATCAGGGCGTGCTCGTGTTCGTACAGCCGCAGCCACGCGCAGTCCAGCGTGGCGTCGTCCAGGCCGACGGGAATCTCCCACGGGTCGGACCCGGCCCGGCCGGACGCCCCCAGCGCGGTCAGCTCGACGTCCGGGGGGAGCAGGCCGATCCGGGGCGCGGTGGCGGGCGCGTCCGGCCGGCGCGCGGCGACAGCGGCGACCGCCGCCGCCAGGTCCTCGCCCGGCCAGCCCAGCTGGACCACCTGGCGGTTGGCGGCCACCAGCGCCCGGCCCGGTACGTAGGAGGGGACCGAGCCGCGCGGCAGGTCGAAGTACCCGTACTCACCCGGGTCGGCGAGCCGCATCAGCAGCTTCGCCTGGGTGAGCGCCGCCCACGCCGACGGCACCGCGCCCGCCCGGTCGGCGGTGACGGCGAACCGGATGCCCACCGCCGGACCGTCGGCGTAGACCCGGGCCAGATCGTCGACGAGGTTCATCCCGGCCATGTCCTTGTCGAAGTCCGACAGCAACGCGCCGATGTTGTCCAGCAGCACCAGCCAGTTGGGCGGCTGCCCGGGGCCGTGCGCCTTGCGTGCGTCCAGTTCGCGCCGCAGCAGCCTGATCAGGCGGACCTGGCGTTCCCGCTCGGCGGCCCCGATGTGGGCGCCGGTGTGCGGCAGAGCGGCGAGCGGGGCCAGGTCGCCCGCCCCCATGTCCAGCGCGAAGAGGTGCAGCCGGTCGGGCGGCACGGCCCCGGCGAGGGAGAGGGCGAGCGAGGCGAGCGCGGTGGAGGTGCCGGAGCCGCCGGAGCCGTAGACCAGGAGGTTGCCCGCCGCCGGGTCCCAGCCGACCGCGTACTGCCGCTGCCGGTCGGGGTCGTCGGCGAGCGCCCACGCGGGCAGCCCGGAGGCGTCGGTGTGCAGGCCACGCTCGGCGACGGCGGGCAGCTCGGCGGTACGCAGCACGGCCGGCAGCGGTTCGGGCCAGGGCCGCCGGGGCGGCGCGAACCCCGCCAGCCCCGCCGCCTCCCTGGCCGCCGCGACCAGCCGCCGCAGGTCCGACTCGCCGTCCCCGCCCGCGGCGGCCGGTTCCCCGGCCCCCGTCCCCAGCCGGAACGGGGCCACCGTGACCGGCGCGGTCACCTCCGCGTGCGGGGTGACCCCGGTGGACAGCGCCGTCTGCACCGGCAGCACCTCGCGGGCGGAGAGCCGGTAATAGGCGCGTCCCCACTGCCGGGTGCCGATGCCGGCCGCGGCCGGGTCGTCGATGACGTCCAGGGAATCGGTGGTGGACTCCAGGCGCAGCGCGATCCGCAGTTTGACGTTGTTCTTGATGGCGTCGTTGACCGACCCGGCGGGCCGCTGCGTGGCCATGATCAGGTGCACGCCCAGGCTGCGCCCGCGTTGCGCGATGGAGACCAGCGCGTCCACGAAGTCCGGCAGCGCCTTGACCAGGGTCGCGAACTCGTCGATCACCACCGCGAGGCGGGGCATCGGCTCCAGGTCGCCGCGCCCGCCGTCACGCGTCCGCTGGTAGTCGCGGATGTGACCGAGCCCCACCTCGCGCAGCAGCCGCTCCCGGTGGTGGATCTCGGCCTCCAGGCAGCGCAGGGCACGCTCGCTGAGCTGCTCGTCGAGGTCGGTGACGAGACCCACTGTGTGGGGCAGTTCGGCGCACTCGTCCAGCGCGCCGCCGCCCTTGTAGTCGACGAGGGCGAACGTCAGGTGCTCGGGATCGGCGTCGATCGCCATGCTCGCGATGAGCGTGCGCAGCAGTTCGCTCTTGCCGGAGCCGGTGGTGCCGGCGATCAGCGCGTGCGGGCCGTCGTCGTCGAGGTCCACGGTGAACAGGTCGCGTTCGCCGACGCCGAGCACCGCGCCGACCCGCAGCGCCGGCACGCGCTTCTTCCACCCGTCGCCGACCGCGGCCCCGCTGACGCTCTCCAGACCGAGCAGCGGCAGCAGCGAGACGCGGTCGGGCAGCCCGGCGCCCTCCACCCGCAGTTCGGGGTCCTCGAAGCGGGCCAGCGCCCGTGCGGTGGCCTGCGCGTCGCCCACCGGCATGCCGTTGAACAGCACGTCCTCGACGACCTCGCCGGACGCCACACCGCGGACGGTCCCGGTGCCCGCGGCCGAGGCGGTGACCACGGTGGTGCACAGCGCGGGCAGCCGGTTCGTCAGGACGACACCCCCGCACGCCGCGGACCCGCCGGAGTGTCCGGCCAGCAGGTCGCGCAACGGGCAGGGCCGCCCTTCGAGAAGAGTCGCGCCGTCCACGACCACCAGCAGCACCGGGCCGCCGCCGGCTTCCCCCGTCCCGCGCTCGGGCACGGCCGGTGCGGCGGCCAGCGCGCGGGCGAGCGCGTCGGACTGCTCGGGGCCCACGGCCACCAGCCGGGTGCGGCCCGACCGGGTGTCGGCGCCGTGCGGCAGCCACTTCGTCCAGTCCCAGTCGGCGAGCCGGTCCGCGTCGGCGAAGACGGCGAGCCGCACGTCGGCCGGGCCGCTGCCGGTCACCGCCTGGCACAGCAGCGACCTGGCCACCGCCAGGCACGCACGCCGGTCCCCCTCCAGCCCCACCGCCTCGCCCGCCGCGACCCCCACGACCACGGGCACTTGCGGCAGTACGTTGCTGGCGCCCAGGATCCCGGCCGTCTCCGGGGCGGGATCGGACGAACCGTCGTCCAGCGGCGGGCTCCACGTCAGGTCGGCGTGGCCGACGACCGTCCGCAGGAAGTCGGGTGCCCCGGGGCGGCGCTCCCACAGCGCGACGCCCGGCGCGGTGGCCCGGTACACCACCTCGGCCGGGTCGGGGTGGGCGGCGCGGCGGGTACGGACCTCGGCGGCGTGCCGGGCCGTCACCTCGCGGGTGAACTCCGCCAGCCGGGCGGCGTGGTCGCGTGTGCCGCGCCGGAGCCGGAAACGGCCGCGCAGCCGGTCCTCGAAGAAGTTGCCGAGGAACATCAGCGGGGTGAGCGCCGCGATGGCCGCGTACCGGATGTCCTTGGTGAGGGCGACGATCGCCCCGGCCATCACCAGCGGGCCGAGCATGCTGGAGACACTGAACGGCGCCTTCTCCGCACGCCGGCGGGCGACCGGGACGGCGATCCGCGGCGACTGCGCGGGACGGCCGCCGCGCGGGGCGCGGTTGAAGGGCAGGGTGCCCCCCGGGCCGACCTCACGGACGACGTTGACGAGCTGGACCGGGCCCAGGCGATCGGGCGGCAGCACCCGCAGCAGCACCTCGCCACCGAGGGAGACCAGGTCCTCGGGGCCCACCCGGGTGCCGCCGCCCTGCGCGGTGACGCGCTCTGAGCCGACGTCGGTGCCGTTGACCGACCCCAGGTCGGTGACGCGCACCCCGCCGTCCGGCGCCACCTCGAACGCGGCGTGGGTCCGCGACACCCCCGTGGCCACCACCCGTACGTCCGCCTCGGCACCCCGCCCGACGACCGTCGTCCCGACCCCGAGCGGGACGCTGCGTCCCGCCTCCAGGCCGCCGACCACCCGCAGCACGGCCGCCGGACTGCGCGGCAGAGGAGCCGCGGTGCCCCAGCCGGCCCTGGCCACCCGTGCCCCGTGCACCAGGCCGGACTCGTGCAACGGCGTCTCCGGCGGCGCGATCCGCCCGTCGACGCTCAGCTCGGCCGGGGACAGACCGAGAGCAGCCGCGAGGTCGGCCAGAGTCGCGTCGGGACGGCCGATCCGCAACTCCAGTTCACTCTCGGACGTGCCGTCGGCGTAGACGATCCGCACA
Source organism: Streptomyces sp. NPDC056161 (assembly GCF_042268025.1). Lineage (NCBI taxonomy): Bacteria > Bacillati > Actinomycetota > Actinomycetes > Kitasatosporales > Streptomycetaceae > Streptomyces > Streptomyces sp. NPDC056161. Next base: position 57,137 of record NZ_JBHJUV010000013.1, on the reverse strand, counting down.
GCGCTGTGCCTTTCCTACCGGGTCTTTCACTTACGTCTGGGGTGCCAAGGCTGCTGCGCGGCGACACGGGCCGCATTGGCCTGGCGCGCAGAACCCTTGGCGGAGGACGCAGAGTTTTGCCGGGTGGCATGCGCTGGGTGACGGCCGGGGTGGTGGGCGACCGCGAACGGCTCGGCGACGGTGGGCCGTCGGGTCGGGGCCGGACCGCCACGGCCTTGGCGTCGGGCCGCGTCGGGTCGGCCTCGACGCGGCGTGGCGGACGCGATCCGTGCGCGTGCCGACGCAGGGCGGGGTATGGGGCCGTTCATGCCGTGCCGAACCGGCCGGGGACGGACGGTTCCTGCTACGGGGAGGGGTGTATGTCTGCTGACGGTGCACGGCTCGGAAGGCGAGCCGACGGCCGGCTGGTCGTCGTGATCGACTCCGAGCGGACCGGCCATCGCTCGTGCGGGAGGCGGGAGGCCGTCATGGCCCCAGCGTGTGGCGGGCATCCGGGTGCTGGGCTTCTTCAGCTCCAGCACGCGGAGCCGGCGTCCGTCGGATGGAAGTCGCCCCTGGTACGAGCCTTCGACCGTGGGCTCGTTGAGGTCAGGCGGAGCGGGGGACGGTACCCATCTCGGAGATGAAGGTCTCCGGATCGCTGTCGGACCCGCGGATCATCTCGTGCATTTCCCACTCGCCGGCGTCGTTCCTGGCGAACTCCGCGACCGTTGTCGCTCTGGCCACTGCCACGCCCGAGAAGTCGTCGGCGAGCAGTTCCTGGTGGCCCTCGGCGATCACCACTCCTGCGTTCGACATGTCACCGAAGGTCCGGGGGTCGGGCTCCTGGTGGATGACCACGCCCGCCACCACCCGTGAGTAGGCGGAGGACAGGCGGTCGAATTCAAGGGACATCACCTCGACGAACCCGAAGCCCATGCCGGTCCGGCTGTGGCGGTTCATGTTGATCGTGCCGTCGGGCGAGCGGCTGTCGTAGTGCACGACGTACGCCGGTCTGCCGAACGGATCGGCCACGGAGTAGGTCGCGGCGACGATGTCGAGGTGGCGCGGGGACTCGCCCAGCGGGCTCGGGTCCCATTTCAGCCGTATCTCGACCTTCCCCGGCCCTCTGCCGACGACCTTCACCGGCTCTCCCCTCCCGTGTTTCCACTCACCATGCAGGACTTGCGCATGTCCTTAAGTATGCTCCCTGACCTGCCTCTTGATGCCACCTTAACGCCAACGATCCGGGGAGGGGGAGTGGTTCGTCGACACTGGTGTAGAAGAACGCGGGGGAAGGCAGGGGACAGCCGCAGGCTCCTGCGTTTCTGGTTCTGCGCGATGGTCGTGTCGAGCGCGCGGTAGAACTCGAAGCTGGACCGCAGTGCTTCCGGGTCGGTGCGCTCACGCACCGAGCGACGGCGGGCCGGCGTGGACCTTGGTGTGCCGGCAGGTGTCCTCGGCCCCGTCCCTGGCCCTCGGGCGGCAGCCTAGGCGCTCGGGTCCGGCTTCCAGTCCTGGGCGAGGAGCCCGAGCAGTACCTCGTCCAGGAACTCGCCCATCACCCAGGCCGAGGAGCGCAGCACGCCCTCGCGGACGAAGCCGTTGCGCTCGGCGGAGCGCAGCATCGCGGCATTGTCCGACAGGGTCTCGATCTGGAGCCGATGCAGGCCGCGTACGACGAAACCGTAGTGGCACAGCACCGCGACCACGTCGGTGCCGTAGCCCCTGCCGCGGCAGGACGGCAGCAGCCCCAGCCCGATGTGGGCGGACCGGCTGTGGGTGTCTATGCCCCACAGCGTCGCGGTGCCGACCAGTGTGTCGCCCGCCAGCTCCACCACGGAGAACGGGACGCTCCCCTGCTCCTTGTCGTCCACCACGAGCCGCGGATCCTTCGAGCCGGGTGTGACCGGCCGCCACGGCCCGCTCTCGGCCCGCGACGCGTTGACCACGTCGTCGTAGAGTTCGGCCCGCAGGACCGGGATGTCGTCCTCGTACCGGGCCCTGAGCCCGACCTTGCTGCCTCTTAGCATCCAAGCTTCCTACCCGACCGGGCCGGCGGCGGCAACGCAATAAGCGCTCGTCGCGGCTGCGGTCGGCCGGCCGCCGGGTGTTTGCGACACCCGGCGCCCGGCCGGTGCGGGCGGGGGCGCGTCAGTGCCTGATGGCCTTCAGCGCGCCGGCCCAGGATTCGAGCTGGGTGAACAGGGTGACAGCCGCGTCGTCGTGGTGGGCTCCCGGCTTGAACACGGAGTAGTTCTCGAAGTCGGTGATCAGCGAGAACGACAGCTGCTGGCGCACGTGGGCGATCTGCAGTTCGCTCGAAATCGCCCGCAGGTGCTCGATCGCGCGGGCTCCGCCGAGCCCACCGTAGGAGACGAAGGCCGCCGCCTTGTTGTTCCACTCGGCGTAGAGGTAGTCGATCGCGTTCTTCAGCACGCCGGAGATGGAGTGGTTGTACTCCGGAGTGACGAAGACGTATCCGTCGAACTCACTGATCTTGGCGGCCCATGCCTTCGTGTGCTCGCCGGCATAGGCGCCCATGGACGGCGGAACCGGCTCGTCCAGGTGGGGCAGCGGGTAGTCGGCCAGGTCGATCAGCTCGTAGTCGGCGTCGGTACGCTCCTTCGCCTTGGCCAGGACCCAGTCCGCCACCGCTTTGCCGTTACGGCCGGGGCGGGTGCTGCCCAGGATGATAGCGAGCTTCAGATTGCTCATAGCTGTTCCCTCCGACGCTGATCCACAGCATCACTTGAATTTTCATGCGTGACCTTAGTGGACTGTCACGTGAATCTTCAAGTCAAGCGGGGCGGCGCCGGGCGGCTCGGGACGGCTCGGGGCCCCGGGTGTGTCCTGTGTGGTCGCCGTGCCGGCGCCGGCCGCCGCCGTGCGGGCACGTCGGCGCCTCGGGCGCCATTAGGCTGTGCGCATGTCTGCTCAAGGGGAGGAGCCCGAGGTGGCCGAGCCACACTGGCTCACTGCTGACCAGCTCGCGGCATGGCGTGGATTCAGTAACCTCGCGCAGCGGCTGCCCATCGCGCTTGAGTGGCAGCTCCAGCGGGACTGGCAGCTCAGCTTCATCGAGTACTACGTGCTGGCGCTCCTGTCCGAACAGCCCGAGCACCGCATGCGGATGAGCGAGCTGGCGGCCCGGGTCAACTCGGAGCTGTCACGGCTGTCGCACATGGTCAGCCGTCTTGAGAAGCGCGGCATCCTGTGCCGCGAGCCCGATCCGTGTGACGGACGTTACACGCACGCGATCCTGACCGACGCCGGTTACGACTACCTGGCTCAGGCGGCACCCGGGCACGTCCAGCGCGTGCGTGAGCTGTTCGTCGACGTCCTCGACCCGGAGGAGTTGCAGACGCTGCGCCGGTGCTCCGAGAAGGTCATCGCCCGTATCGACAGCGCGGCGGAGCAGGGCGGACCGGCGGGTGCCGGCCGGGCGGCCCGACCCGAGGGAAGCACGCCGAACTGCTGAACGCCTCGCGTGCCGGCCGTGGCCCGGTGTCGCGCGTCGGCGAGTGGCCCGGTGGCATCGGCACCACCAGGCCACCGCCGGACGCTGTCAGAGCTTGTGGATCGTTCCGGCGTACCGCTCGGCGAAGCGGGTGCCGGTGGCCGCGGTGACGGTGACGTCGTAGCGGCCCTGGCGGTCGGCGTGCCAGGAGACGGTGGTGCGGGCGCGCGGCCCGACCTGGACGGTCCTGGTGTCGTCGGCGAAATCGTTGGCGGTGAGGGTGAAGGAGACCGCGGTGTCGCCGTCGTTGGTGAGTTTGAGGTCGACCGCGGACTTCTCCGGGTGCCCGGTGTCGCGCAGCTTGGCGGTGACCGAGGGCAGGCCGACGTCGGTCTGGCCGTCGGGGGTGACCGTGCCGGAGAAGCGGGTGACGAATCCGTCGGCGCCGTACACCGAGAAGTCGTACCGGCCGTCGGTGGCGGCGGCGTCCCACTCGTAGGTGCGGGTGCCGCCGGGCTGCACCAGGTACGGGGTGCCGCTGAAGGGCTTGAGGATGTTGGGCAGCACGGTGAAGACGTAGCCGGTGGAGCCCTTGTTGGTCATGGTGCAGGTGACCTTGCCGGTGCGGCGGTCGATCGAGACCTCGGCCCAGGGCCGGTAGGGCAGCGGGCGGTGCGGCCGCTCACCGGATTCCTGCTGGGGCATCGTCTGCTTGCCGTCGGCGGGGGCCTGGACGGGCGGCAGGGAGTGCTGGGCGGTGGCCCGTGCCTTGAGTTCGTCGGTGTCCGGCAGACGGGGGAGGCTGTAGTCGGGCCTGGTGAAGTCGAAGCAGGTGCTGAGGTCGCCGCAGACGGCGCGGCGCCACGCCGTGATGTTGGGCTCGTGGACGCCGGTGACCAGCTCCAGGAAGCGCAGCACCGAAGTATGGTCGAAGACCTGGGAGTTGACCCAGCCGCCGCGGGACCAGGGCGAGCACACCCACATCGGTACCCGGCTGCCGAGACCGATGGGCTTGCCGTCCACGAACTCGTCCTTGGTGCCGGGCTCCGCGTAGGGCGGCACGACATGGTCGAAGAACCCGTCGTTCTCGTCGTACATCACCAGGAAGACGGTGTTGCGCCACACGTCGGGGTTGGACATCAGGGACTGGAGGGCCTTGTTGACCCACCAGGCGCCCCAGTCCGGTCCGGCGCTGGGGTGTTCGCAGTAGTTGAAGGGAGCGACGAGCCAGGAGACCGTGGGCAGGCTGCCGTTGCGGCAGTCCGCGTCGAAGGCGGTCAGATCGTGCTTCGTCATCGCGTTGACGTGCAGCGGCGAGTCCGCGGGGGCCTCGGCGAACTGCTTGAAGTACGACAGGGCGTTGTCGTCGTAGTCGCCGTTCTCGTTGTCCGAGCCGTCGGGGTTGTGGTAGACGCGCCAGCTGATCCCGGCCTTCTCCAGGCGCTCGGCGTAGGTGGTCCAGTCGCCCACCGGGTTCTCGGTGACGATCGAGTTGTCGGTGAAGGGGCCGGTGGTGCCGTCGGTGCCGGGGCCGGGCGTACCGGTCCACAGGTAGAGGCGGTTGGGGTCGGTGGGGCCGTTCAGCGAGGTGAAGTAGCTGTCGCAGACGGTGAAGGCGTCGGCCAGGGCGTACTGGAAGGGGATGTCCGCACGGGTGAAGTAGCCCATGGTGAAACGGCCCTTGGCGGAGATCCACTGGTTCTGGGCGCCGTTGTTGACCGCCTGGTGGCCGGAGTCCCAGCCGTGGTCGAGGCCGCCGAAGTCCTGCGCCTTGTAGGCCGCGGTGTCGAAGCGGAACGGCAGCGAGTAGCCCTCGCCGCGCCCGGCGTCGGGCTGCCGGAAGACGGGATTCCCGCCCGGGAGGACGACGCCCTGCTTGTCGTCGAAGCCGCGGACGCCGTTGAGGGTGCCCAGGTAGTGGTCGAAGCTGCGGTTCTCCTGCATGAGGATCACGACGTGCCGGACGTCGTCGACGGTGCCGTGCCTCGCGGCGGACGCGGCGGACGTCTCGGCGGCCGTGGCCGTGCCGGGCATGCCGAGGGCGGCGGTCGCTCCCGCCGCGGCGGCGGTGCCGACGAAGGTACGGCGGCTGATCGGGGTCATGGATGCGGGTCCTTTGCGGTCGTACGGGATCAGCGGGCGGTACGCAGGGCGAAGGTGACGACGGCCGCGGCGTGGTCGGAGGGCCAGCCGTTGCCGCCCGTGCCGGGGACCGGGTGCGGCCAGCCGGTGGTCAGGCTGTGGGCCTGAAGGACCTTCAGGCGTCCGGCGTACTGGACCTGGTCGACGCGGTCCTGCGGCTCGGCGCCGCCGCCGTCGTGCGTCGGGCGGACGGGGGACCAGGTGATGCCGGGGACCTTCACCGGGTTGGGGTTCGCCTCGCGGAAGGCGTCGTTCAGGCCCGCCTTCTGCAACACCTCGGTGACCGGCCAGGCCACGGCGCCGACCCCGTGGTGGGCGGCGGAGGTGCGCCGGGTCCAGTCCAGGTGGGAGGGGGAGGCGAGGCCGGCGGCGAGGATCACCGGGGTGGCGGAGGCGAGGTCGCGCCGCATGGCGGCGGCCAGCGTCTGCGCCTGCCGGTGGCGCAGGGTCTGCTTCTCGGCGGCGACCACCGCGCTCGCGCCCTGCCCGGCCGCCACCGCGTACGGCCCGTAGTCGGCCTCGTCCAGCTGGGCCGCCCACAGCCGTACGGTGCTGCCGCCCGGAAGCCGTACGGTGGCGGACACCGCGGGCAGGTCGGCGGTCGGGTCCGAGACGTCGGCCAGCGGGTGGCGGCTGACGATGCCGAGGCTGCCCGAGGTCTGGTGGACGTTCCAGCCGAGCGCCTGGCCGAGGGCCTTGGCCGCGGTGCCGTCCGTCTCCTGGAGGGCGACGACGTCCAGTCCCTGGGTGAGGACCACCCGCGCCTGCTTCTCCAGCGGGCTGTCGACGTGCGTACCGGCGTCCCACAGGTTCAGCGAGGCGACTTTGAGGGTGAGGTCGTCCCGGTCGGAGCGGACCGGTACCTCGACGGTCACGGTGTCGCTGCCGCCGGCGCTGTCCTGCACGGAGGCCACCAGCCGGCCCGGGGCCTTCGGGGCCCTGCCGGGAGCGCGGCCGGTGACGGTGCCGTCGGAACTGACGGACAGCCAGGAGTCGCCGGAGGTCCGGTGGAAGGACGGGGTGCCGGGCTTGTTGCCCGCCGGGCGGATCCACAGGTTGCCCAACGGGACCTCGACGGTGTCCCCGGCGGTGGCCGGGACGGTGACCGCGTCGACGACGGCGTACGGCCGGACCACCGGGGTGAAGTCGAACGGCGCCGTCTTGGCGATGACCGGGTACTTGTCCTGGTAGCACAGGTAGGCGGTGTACGGGCCGCCGGTGAGGCCCGAGGTGTCGAGGGTGAGGCTGCCGGACGCGGCGGCCGAGTACGCCCAGACGATGGACGATCCCGTGCCGGGCTGCCGGTCGCCGTCGTAGATCCCGATCCAGTTCTTGGCGTCGGGCGAGGAGGTCGTCCAGGCGAAGGTGAGTTTGTCGCCCTCGTGCGGGACGGCCGGCGACTTCAGGACGAGGCTGTCGCCCGACCCGGCGAAGGCGATCGGCCCGGTCCGGGCGAGGATCTGGTTCCCGTCGTTCAACAGCAGGTAGGCCGTGTAGGGCCCGCCGGCCAGCTTGGAGGTGTCGACGGTGGTGGTGCCCGACGTGGCCGCCGGGACGTACGACCACGCCCACGAGGTGCCGTTGCCCGGTGAACTCCCGGGTCCGTAGACGCCGATCCAGTTCTTGGCGCCCGGGGTGTCGGTGGTCCAGGTGAAGGTCAGTCTGTCGCCCGTGTGGGGTGCGGTGGGCGAGGCGAGGGCGAGGGTGCTGTTGGAGGCCGCCACGGTGGGAGTGGGTGGCATGAGGGCACGGATCCTCTCCGTCCGGTCCGGGCACGGGAGGCCAGGGCTGGAGCAGTCGGCTGGGCGGCGGGCCCCGGAGGTCCCCGCCGCGGTGTGTCCCTGGCGCCCGGCGGGGCGTTGCCGCGCACCGGAGTCCAGTTGGCTATACAACTTGGCCCAGTAAGCGGTTCGTGTGGAAAGGTTTCGTGAACGGGACGTGGCGCCCGTCCGGGCAGTGGCCGACAATCCGCCCCGCGCGGGCCGTCGTTGCGTGCGCGCGTGTGCTCGGGCCCGGGGGCGGGGCGGTGCGCGTCGCCGGTACGGCACCGGCGGTTGTACGGGCGCCTTCGCCGGTGCGTGTCTTTGCTTGTGCGTACTCTTGCCGGCGGCTGGGCCGACTGCCGAACCTGCTTCCGGAACGCCGAACCGCCCGCCGGGCAACGGCGGGCGGTTCGGCTGGAGTTCGGCGGGTGCTCGGCGGGTGCTCGGGGGTGCTCGGGGGTGCTCGGCTGGGGAGCCCCGCCCGCGCCGCGGGGCCTGACCGGGCCGCCGCCCCCGCGGCCGGGTCTGTGGTCAGTGGCCGCCGTGCACGTTGAGGACCACCACGCCCGCGATGACCAGGGCGATGCCCAGCCACTGCGGCCACCCCAGCGACTCCCCGAACGCCACCGCGCCGACGGCGGCGACCGCCGCGGTGCCGACCCCCGACCAGACCGCGTAGGCGACCGACACCGGGATGTCCTTCAGCGCGCGTCCCAGGAGGATGAACGACACCACGTAGCCGACCGCCACCGCGACGGTGGGCAGCAGCCGGGTGTATCCCTCGGTGAGCTTCAGACAACTGGTGGCGCAGATCTCGGAGGCGATGGCGAGGGCGAGCAGAACGTAGGGCATCGTGACTCGGCAGGTGTGAGCGGACGGGAACGGAGAGGTGGGGACGGAAGCGGAGAGGCGTAGCCGGAGACGGAGACGGAGACGGTGAGGTGCGCAGGGGCGTGGCCGCGGTGGGCGCCCACCGGTCAGGTTCGGGTGCCGGGGGCCCGTACGGGGGCCGCGGCCAGCCTGGACAGCAGCGCCAGGTCCGCTTCCTCCAGGCTGCTCAGCACCACGGTCCCCGGCTCCGCGGCGATCGGCACGGCGGACGGGACCGCCACCACGGGGCAGCCCGCCGCCCGCGCGGAGGCCACGCCCAGCGGGCTGTCCTCCACCGCGACACATGTCCGCGGTTCGGCGCCGAGCCGCTCGGCGGCCGTCAGGTACGGATCCGGGGCGGGCTTGGTGCGGGCGGTGTCCTCCGCCGCCACGGTCAGCGCGAACCACTCGTGGCCGAGCGTGCGCAGGACCAGGTCGACCACGTGCCGCGGCGAGGCCGTCACCAGACCGACCGGCACCGAGGCGTCCTTCAGCTCGGCCAGCAGCCGAACAACCCCCGGCCGGGGCCGTACGTCGACGGCCACCCGGGCGGCGAAGGCGGAGCCGAGGTCGGCGGCGATCCGCGCCTCCGGCACCGGGCGGTCCACGGCCCGGCGCAAGTACGCCGCGGTGTGCCCCACCGGCCGGCCGAACACCTCGGGGAGATCGGCGTCGGTCAGCCGGTGGCCCAGGTCTTGCGCCACCTCGGCGACGGCCCGCCACCACAGGTGTTCGGTGTCGACGAGTGTCCCGTCCATGTCGAACAGCACGGCGGAGGGACGGACCGGGGCGTTACGGGAGTGCACGAATGCTCTTCCTGTCAGGAGATACGAGATGGGGGGATGGGGATACGGAAAGGGATGTGGATGTGGATGTGGATGCAGGACTGGGAGGCTGTGAGTACCAGATGGGGGGATACCGGGCTGTACGCGGCGGCGAACGGACCGGTGCACGGCGGCGGGACGAACCCGGCCGACGCGGGGCGCGCACCCGTGGTGAGCGCCCCGCGCGACGGCCCGGCGAAGGGGTCAGGCGGCCCGGCGGCGGTCCACCAGAACGGGGCGCTCGGGCAGCGTGAGGGACGCCGTCGCGCCGACCGGCAGACCGGCCGCCGAACCGGAGGGCAGGTCGGCCTTCACCTCGGTTCCGTCGGCCAGCCGCACGGTGAGCCGGGTGACCGCACCCAGGAAGGAGGCGGCCACCACCGTGCCGCCGCCCAGCGGATCGGCGGCGACCCGCACTGCCTCGGGACGTACCAGGACGTCCAGGTCGCCGTCGGCGGGCAGCGCGCCCTCCACCGGCAGCCGGCTGCCCAGCACCTCGACCTGCGCGGCGCCGGCCGTGCGCACCGCCGGCAGCCGGCTCATGGTGCCCACGAACTCGGCGACGAAGGCCGTGGCGGGCCGGGCGTACAACTCCGCCGGGACCGCGACCTGTTCGAGCCGGCCCGCGCGCAGCACCGCCACCCGGTCGGCCATCGACAGGGCTTCCTCCTGGTCGTGCGTCACGAACAGCGTGGTGATCCCCAGATCCTGCTGGAGCCGACGGATCTCCTCGCGCAGCGTCAGCCGCACCTTCGCGTCCAGCGCGGACAGCGGCTCGTCGAGCAGCAGCACGCGCGGTTGCAGCGCCAGCGCGCGGGCCAGGGCGACCCGCTGCTGCTGACCGCCCGACATCTGGTGCGGGAACCTGTCGGCGAGCCGGCCCAGCCCCACCAGGTCCAGGAGTTCCGTGGACCTGCGCAGCCGCGCGGACTTTCCGGTGCCCCGCATCCGCAGGCCGAACGCGACGTTCTCGACCGCCGTCAGGTGCGGGAAGAGGCTGTAGGACTGGAACACCATCCCGGCGCCGCGCCGGTGGGCGGGCACACCCGTGACGTCCACGCCGTCGACCAGGACCTCGCCCGCGTCCGGGTGCTCGAAACCGGCCAGCATCCGCAGCGCGGTGGTCTTGCCGCAGCCGGACGGCCCGAGCAGGGCGAGCAGTTCGCCGGGACGGGCGGCCAGATCCAGGCCGTCCAGTGCGACCGTGGCACCGAAACTGCGGTGCAGCGCGCGGAACTCCACGGTGGCGCCGCCGGACGCGCGGACGGACGCGGACGTGTCCGCGGTGGTTGTGGTCACGACTTCTCCTGGACGGTGACGGTGTCGGTGGCGGCCGAGGGGATGGCCGCCGTGACGTCGGGGGTGACGCCGGTGGAGGCGTCGGCGGGCGCGGCGTTCGCGCGGGCCCCGCGCGGGGTACGGGCCGCGCGCCCGCGCCCGGCGGTGGCGAGCAGCAGCAGGAGGACCCAGGTCAGGACCAGGCTGAGCACCGACACGGACACCGAGACCTGGGCGTTGCTGCCGCCGAGGGACACGATCCACACGGCGAACGGCTGGTAGCCCAGGATCGAGGCGACCGTGTACTCGCCCAGCACCAGGGCCAGGGTGAGGAACCCGGTGTTCAGCAGTGCCCCGCGCAGGTTGGGCAGGATGACGTGGACCACGGTCCGCGGCCAGCTCGCCCCGCAGTTGCGCGCCGCCTCCACCAGCGTGGCGAGGTCCAGCGACCGCAGCCCCGCGTCGAGGGTGCGGTACGCCAGCGGCAGCGCCATCAGCACATAGGCGAGCAGCAGCACCACCGGGAAGTCCGGGTTCTGGATCGCGGTGAAGGTCTGGAACAGCGGGGTGTCGGCGAGATGGTCCGGACCCCACTGAAGGACCGAGCTGATGCCCGCCGTCAGCGCCACCGCGGGCACCACCAGCGGCAGCGAGCACAGCACTTCCAGCAGCACCCGCAGCCGCGGCGCGGTCAGCCGCACCGCGATCAGCGCGGGCACGAGCAGCAGCAGGGTCGCCGCGATGGTGGCGGCGGCGAGTTCCAGGGTCAGCCGCAGGCTGTCCCAGAAGCCCGCCACGCCGAAGATGCCGCTGTAGGAGCTCAGGGTGAGGCCCTTGCCGGGCACGTCCACGGTGAAGACCACCGAGGCGACCATGGGGCCGAGGAAGTACGCGGCGGCGATCAGCCCGACGACGCCGCGCCACACCCGTGGACGCCGGCGCCGCCAGGCGCCTTCCGGCTTCGGCCGCGCGGTGGCGGACGGGGTCAGTGCAGCCATCGTGCGCTCCTGCGCTGGAGGGGGATGTACAGGGCCATCACGACGCCGGCGATCACGATCATGTCGAGGCTCAGCGCCAGCGCCACGTTGCCCTGCCCGGCCAGCACGTTGCCGGACAGCGCGCCCGCGATCTGCAAGGTGACCAGCGGTACGGAACTGCCGACGATGGCCGCCGCGGTGGCGTACGCGGCGAAGGCGCTGCCGAAGAGGAGCACGAAGCCGCCCAGCAGCGAGGGGGCCAGGATCGGCAGGGCCACATGCGTCCAGTACTGCCGGGTGGTGGCGCCGTTGTTCTGCGCGGCCTCGCGCCACTGGACGCGCAGGCCGTCGAGTGCCGGGGTGATGGTGAGCACCATCAGCGGCACCAGGAAGTACAGGTAGACGATGCTGAGTCCGGTGAAGGAGTACAGGCTCCAGCCGTGCTTGCCCAGGTCCAGTGCCCGGGTCAGCTCACCGGAGTTGCCGAGGGTGGCGACGAAGGCGAAGGCCAGCGGCACACCGCCGAAGTTGGCGAGCACACCGGAGGCGGCCAGCACCGCCTCGCGCAGCGCGCGGAAGCGGGAGGTCACGACCGCGTGGGCGAGCGGCAGGCCGAGCAGCACGCCGATCGCCGCGGTGAGAGCGGACAGCTTGACGCTGCCCCACAGGGCGGTGAGGTAGGCGCCGTGCACCGACTGGCTGATGTTGTCCGTGGTCCAGTGCGGGCCGTCGGGCGCGCCCGCGGCCGTCCTGAAGGCGTTGGTGACGATCGCGAAGGCCGGCAGTCCGAAGACCACCAGGACGAAGACGATCAGCGGCAGGACGGCCAGCCGGCCGGCATGGCGGGGTCGACGGCGGGCGGTGCCCTGGGGCGTGGTGGGGGAGGCGACGGTCCCGGTGCCGCCGGCCTCGTCCGAGGACGGGCCGGCGGCGGGGGACGGCGTCGCGGCGCGAGCCGTGGTCATGTCGTCGATCAGCCGATGGCCTTGGCCCACCCGGCGACCACGGCCTTCTGGGCGGCGTCGACCTGGGCGGTGGTCGGGAACTTCGGGCTTCCGGTGACCGGCGGGAGCTTCGCCGCGGCCGCCTTGTCGGCGGTGCCCTTCTCCAGCATGGCCGGCAGCTCGGCGGGGCGGGAGAAGCCCTGCAGCCACAGGTTCTGCCCCTCGGTGCTGTAGAGGAACTCCTCCCACAGCCGGGCGGCGGCCGGATGCGGCGCGTACTTGTTGATGGCCTGGCTGTAGTACTGGGCGTACTGGCCGTCGCTGGGCACCGACACCTTCCAGTCCAGGCCCTTCGCCGCGAACTCCTTGGCGTAGCCGGCGTTGAGGTAGTCCCAGTCGATGCTGATGGGCGTCTCGCCCTTCTCGACGGTGGCCGGGGTGGACTCCACCGGGTTGAAGTTGCCGTTCTGCTTCAGCTTGTGGAAGAAGTCCAGGCCGGGCTGGATGTCGGCCAGCGAGCCGCCGTTCGCCAGCGCCGCGGCGAAGACACCACCGAAGGCCGAACCGGACTTGGTCGGGTCGCCGTTCATCGCGACCTGGCCCTTGTACTCCGGCTTGAGCAGGTCGGCGAAGGTGGTCGGGCACTCCTTGACCTGCTTGGCGTCGCAGCCGATGGAGACGTAGCCGCCGTAGTCGTCGTAGCGCAGGCCGGTCGCGTCCTTCTGGTTGGCGGGGATGTCGTCCCAGGTGGCGACCTTGTACGGGGCGAGGATGCCCTGGGATGCGGCGCTCAGCGCGAAGGAGTTGCCGAGGTCGACGACGTCGGGGGCGCGGCTCTGGCCCTTGCGCGAGGTGATCGCGTTGATCTCGTCCTGGCTGGCGCCGTCCGGGTTCTCGTCGGAGACCTTGATCCCGTACTTCTTCTCGAACGCGGCGATGATCGTGCCGTAGTTGGCCCAGTCCGACGGGAGGGCGATGGCGTTGAGCGTGCCTTCCTTCTTCGCGGCGGCGACCAGTGCGTCCATGCCGCCGAAGTCGGCGGCGGAGGTGGCCGTCGCCGCGCTCTTCCCGCCGCCGGCGGAGGCCGTGGAATCGGAGGAGGAGCCGCAGGCGGTCAGGGCGAGGGCCGCAGTGGTGAGCCCGACAGCCACGGCGGCGGTTCGGACACGAGGGACTATCACGGAATTCCTCCTGGTGAAACGGCGTGCGGGCGCGACGGACCTGCGGAGTCGGCCGTCGGCGTGCCAAGGTTGGCTGTACAACTTTCATCAGTACGCCCGACACCGGTGACCGGAAGGTGAACAGTCCGGCGACTTTCGAGGGATGGCATCGGAATGTCGGCGTTTGCCCGAGGCACTTGCCAGTCTGCGGGAGGCGGCGGCCGGTGCGGAGCAGATAGGGTCCACCGAGGCGCGCACGGCGCGCACATGACGGGGCAGGCCAGGAGGAGGGGCGTTGCAGGGTGACAGCGCGCAGCCGCGCAGGGGCACGCTCTACCGGAAGGTCGCGGCCGACCTGCGCGAGGCCATCGCGGCCGGCGAGTACGGCTCCGGCGGCCGGCTCCCGGCCGAGAGCGTGCTCGCCGAGCGGTACGGGGTCTCCCGGGGCACCGTGCGCCAGGCGCTCAGCTCCCTGCGGGCCGACGGGCTGGTCACCTCCCGGCGCGGCACCCGACGCGTGGTCCTCGGCACCACCCGGGTGCAGAGCTTCGCGGAACTGGTCAGCTTCACCAACTGGGCGCGGTCGCTGGGCGAGGAGCCCGGCGGCCGGGTGGAACGCCTGGAGCAGCGCTCCGCCGACGCCGGCGAGAGCGAGCAACTGCGTCTGGAGACCGGCGCGGAGGTCGTCGTCGTACTGCGGGTGCGCACCCTCTCCGGCCGCCCGGTGATGGTCGAGCGCAGCGTCTACCCCGTGTGGGTCGGTGACCTGGTGGCGCGCATACCGGCCGACGCGGTCTCGCACACCGAACCCCTCCAGGAACAGGGCGTGGTGTTCGCCGACGCGGACCACACCATCGACCTCGTCCTGGCCGACGCCGACGACGCCCGCCTGCTGGGCTGCCGCGTCGGCGAGGCCCTGCTGCGCGAGCGCAGGCGCTCCACCGACCCGGTCGGGGCGCCCGTCGAGTGGTCGGAGGACCGCTACCTGCCGGGCACCGTCGCCTTCACCGTGCACAACTCCATCGCCGGCTCGGCCCTCGCCCGCCACCACCGCACCACTCCCTGACGGGCTGCCTCCGCAGGCGACAGCGGCCGACCGGGGAGGGCCCGCGGTGCTGCCGGCCGCGCCGGTCGACGGGCCGGCCGGCCCGGTTTCCCGGCCGGGCCGGCCAATCGAGTCCGGTGGGGAAAGCGAACGGCGGAGGAGACGCGCAGAGCCGCCCGTGGAGCACGGCGACGCAGGGCCGATCCGGCACGGAGCCACCGGAGGTACATCACCGCATTCCCCCCAGGGCACCCGCCTCCGCGGCCGTGTCCCCTCTCCGCCACGGCAGACGGAAAGGGGACCTCGACGGTGCCGTACCCCGGACGGGCCTAACCCCGCATCAGCGAGGTGAGCAGCGGCACGAAGTGGGCGAAGTCCGGTGCCGGAACCCGGGGGTCCTTCGCCTGTTCGTCCCAGCGGCGTACGGCGACGGCGTCAGCGGCGTGCGGAAGCGCGGCGAAGGCGGCTGCCTCGGCCTCGTCCATGGGGCCGCCCTGCACCTGCAAGGTGTACTCGGAGGCGGGGGACAGGGCGGCCCGGTAGTCGGGCTCGACCGCGCAGAGGTAGCGCTTGGCGGCCACGTGCAGCCGCACCGGCTCGGTGACGTCCGGGCCGAACCAGCGGGTGAGCAGGTCCGCACCGGTGTGGCTGTGCCGGTTGTCGGTGCCCTCCATCAACTCCGTACCGGTCACCGGCCCGTGGAAGTGACCCACGTCGTGCAGCAGCGCGGCGGCCACCAGGTGCGGGGGAGCGCCCGCGGCCTCGGCCAGCGCGCCGGCCTGCAACATGTGCCCGGCGACGGTGACCTCCTCGCCCAGGTACTCCGCCGTCCCCGGCCCGTCGAACAACTCCGCGAGGGCGTCCAGCGAGTCGGACCTGCGCAGCACGGCCAGGGTGCTCGCCAACCCGTCCAGATCGGCGTAGGCGCCTTGCAGATGCCGGGCGCCGCTGCGGCCGAAGGCGGTACGGGCGTGCAGCAGACGCGTGTTGTCGAAGACCAGGCAGTCGCCGGGGGCCAGCCGCAGGTCCAACTGGAGGCCGGGCCGCAGCAGCAACTCGGCGAACCGGCGGTAGGCGGCGTAGAACGCCTCCAGATCCGGCGCGGGCAGCCGCAGCGTGCCGATCGACCGGTTGTTGAACCGCACCTCGCGGATCCGGCCCAGCGGGTCCACGTCGATCAGCGGGCGGTCCGCGCGCAACTCGGTACGGTCGTCGCGGAAGACGAACGGCACCGGCGTCCGCGTCAGCAGGTCGAACGCCTCCGGGTCCGCCGAGCGCAGCAGTGCCGCCGCGGCGAAGCCGTCGACCAGCCCGGAGTCCCCGCCCTCCGCGGAGTTCTCCAGGCAGTGCAGCAACTGGAGGGTCGGCACCGGGTCGCGGTAGGGGTTGTCGGTGTGCGGGGTGATCCGCGCGGAGGTGAACGCGAGGTTGTTGGGGTCGGGCACGACCCGGACGTCGAACAACTGCCCGTAGTTGGTCTCCCGGACGAACCCGAAACTGCGGGCGACGTCGAGCACCTGGCCCTCCCGGCGCGGCACCTCGCGCAGCAGCGCGAACCCGAGGCGCTGCACCGCCTCCAGCACCCGCGCCCGCTCGGCGGGATCGCCGAGATAGCCGGCCCAGTCCGCCTCCGGCAGCCGGCCCGCCAGGTCCTTGGCCCGCCACAGCTCCTTGCCCGCCTCCGTACGGCGGTCACCGGCCGCGGGCGGGACGGCCGGGCGGTGGGCGTGCAGCCAGTCGGCGGCGTACGCCGAGCGGTGGCCGTCGGGCTCCCAGCGGACCTCGGCCACCGCCTCCGCCACCTCGCCCGGTTCCACCACCGCGACGGACTCCACGACCTCGCCCACGGCGAGCCCGGACGGAAGGTCCGTGATCTGGAACAGCTTCTGGCCGGACCGCGGATCCCGGCACTGTGCGCACGGGCAGTTGTCGCGCAGCCACACGGCGGGCAGCGCCGCGACCCGGGCCGCGAGCGAGGAGGCCGGATCTCCGGCCCCGGGACGTGACGTGGTCATGAGTTTCTCTCCTCCACTGAAGTTGTCTAGCCAACTTTGATCGGCCTTGGTGAGCCGAAGGCGATCGGCAGATGACGACAGGGCGAAGACGGGCCGAGCAGCGCCGGGACTGCTTCAATCGTCCGGCAGGACTCTGCGGGCGCCCGCTACCGAGGCCCAGGCCCGGGAGTGATGCGCTGCCCGTCGCCAGGACGGGCCACGTGAGAAGGGCACCCCCACCTCTTCCCCGACGCCACCCCCACGCCAACTGGGCAGCAATTCAGCGAGGTTGGAAACGACTTATCGACTGCGTCTTCGGGGTACGCGACTACGCTGGATTCCAGCCTCTGGCGCCCGCTGCCCCCGACCTCTCCAGCTCACTTCGCTCACAACGGCGAAGCGGCCGTGCGGCTCGTCGTCGCCTTCGGCTGAACCCGGCACGGCGCCGCACCGGCGCGCCGCGGATCTCGGCGTCCGCACCGGCCGCGCGGCGGGATCCGGATTCGGTACTGCGTCAGCCCGGGGCGACGACGGTGGTGAGCACGCCGGTCCGCAGGTCGTAGGCGTAGCCGCCGATCTTGAACTTCTCGATGCTGCCGGCCAGCTCCGGTGCCCTGCGCAGCGACTCCACGTCGGTGCGTACGGTGGCGGACGGATCGAGCACCGCCATGGCGGCGGCGGTCTCCTCGTCGTAGCCGCCCCGCTCGGCGTAGGTGCGGCGCAGTTCGGGGTCGGCGAACAGTCCGGAGCCGCAGTCGGTGTGGTGGATGATCGCCACCTCGAACCAGTCGGCGTCGGGTGTCTTGTTCTCGTGCAGATGGCAGATCCAGGTCAGGTCGTGGATCACGGCGGGGGTGATGCGTCCGCCGACGTTGCGGGCCACGATCGCGTCGCCGAGCTGCACGCCCACGATCGCCGCGGGCTCGACTCGCGGGTCGATGCAGGTGATCAGGTACACCTGCTTGAACGGGATGAACGGGATCTCGGGGACGTGGGTCTTGGCGTCGGTGGCGGCGAACTGCTCATTGCGCTGGAGATACGGGGCGAAGTTCGACGTGGCCATGGTCGGGTTTCCAATCAGGGCGGAGCAATGGCGGGGGAGACCGAGCGGGCGGCCTTCAGTATCAGGTCGGTGACTTTCGGGGGCCGGGATATCGGGGGCGGCGCGCGAAGATGCACGCAATCGCTTCCCGACGGCGCACGGCCGCGAGTACCCGCGTCGATGCGCCCCGAGTACTCGTGTCACTGCGTCCCGGTTCGCACCTGGGAAGGGTGTCTCCGGCAGGTCCGCGGTGCTCCGCCCGCCGGGCCCGGTCGTCACGGCGTTCGTGGCCGTGGCGGACGCGGCGGTCGTGGTGGTCGTGGTGGTCGTGACCGGCGGGCGGCGTTCTCGCCGTGAACCGGTGGCGGCTCGCCGTCAGTCGTGCTGCCGTGTCCCGCACCGCAGCCGCCTGTCGGGGCCGAGGGCCCGGACCGGACCCGTGAGGGTCAGGCGGGCGGTGTGCCGTACGTCCGTGCTGGAGGTGGCCAACCGCAGTTCCAGCGCGCCCGGTTCGACGACGCGGGTGCCCGTGCGGTCGGTGAAGGCCGAGAGGTCGGTGTGGAAGCGGAAGGTGACCCGGCGGGACGCGCCGGGGGCCAGGTCCAGTCGGTGGTAGCCGATCAGGCGTGTGTCGGGGCGGGTGACCGAGGCGACCGGGTCGTGCAGGTACAGCTGGATCACCTCCGCGCCCGCACACTCGCCCGTGTTGCGGACCGTCAGCGAGAGGTCGTACGAGCCGTCCGTACCGATCTCCGCCTCCGTGCCCCGGAAGTCCTCCCACGCGAACGTCGTGTACGAGCGGCCGTGGCCGAAGGCGTACAGCGGGGTCGGGTCCAGGCTGCTGACCTCGCCCGCCAGGCCCAGCGGGGGCTGGAGGTAGGTCCACGGCTGGCCGCCGGGGGAGCGCGGCACGCTCACCGGGAGGCGGCCGGAGGGGTTGACCCGGCCGGACAGCACACCCGCCACCGCGGATCCGCCCTCCGCGCCGGGGAAGAACGCCTGCACCACCGCGCCCAGGCGGCCCTCCCAGCGGCCCAGCGCGTACGGACGGCCCGTCAGCAGCAGCAGGACGACGGGGACTCCCGTCCCGACGAGCGTGTCCAGCAGGTCGGCCTGGACGCCGGGGAGGCGGAGGTCGGCCGCGTCGCAGCCCTCGCCCGACGTGCCCCGGCCGAACAGCCCGGCCCGGTCGCCCAGCACCGCCACGCACACGTCCGCCTCCGCGGCCCGAGCGACCGCCTCTTCGAAGCCGCCGCGGTCCGGGTCGGACACCCCGCAGCCCTCCGCGAACGTGACCTTGGCGTCGGGGAGTTCGCAGCGCAGCGACTCCAGGACGTCTCTGATGCCGATGCCCGTCGGCACGTCGGGGTGGTGGGGGAGGACATGGGAGGGGAACGAGTAGCAGCCCAGCATCGCCAGGGCGTCCGCCGCGCGCGGCCCGACCACCGCGATCCGGGTGTCCGGGGCCAGCGGCAGCAGGCCGTCCGGGTTGTCGAGGAGGATCACGGACTCCTCCGCCAGGCGGCGGGCCAGCGCGCGGTTGGCCGCCGAGTCCAGATCGACCGGGCCCTCCGGTTCCGGCTGCCAGTCCTCGTCCAGCAGGCCCAGTTCGCACTTCTGGAGCAGGACCCGGCGGGCCGCCCGGTCCACCAGCGCCTGCGGGACGAGCCCGTCCCGTACGGCGGCCACCAGCGGCTTTCCGTAGCACTTCAGGGTGGGCAGCTCGACGTCGACGCCTGCCTCCAGGGCCGCACGGGCCGCCTCCGCCGGGCTGCCGGCCACCCGGTGCAACGTCTCCAGGAACCCGATGCCGAAGTAGTCGGCGACCACCGTGCCGGTGAACCCCCACTCCTCCCGCAGGAGTCCGGTCAGCAGGCGCGGGTCCGCGGCGGCCGGGACGCCGTCCGTCTCGTTGTACGCCGCCATCACCGAGCGGGCGCCGCCCTCGCGCAGCGCCATCTCGAACGGCGGCAGCGTGACGTCCGCGAACTCCCGCACCCCCGCCCGCACCGGCGCCAGGTTCCGGGCGCCCGCCGAGGACGCGTATCCGGCGAAGTGCTTGAGCGTGGCGACGACCCCGGCCGACTCCAGACCCCGTACGTACGCCGAGCCGACCGTGCCGACCAGGTACGGGTCCTCGCCGATCGTCTCCTCCACCCGCCCCCAGCGGGGATCGCGGACCACGTCCAGGACGGGGGCCAGGCCCTGGTGGACGCCGGCCGAGCGCAGATCCCCGCCGATGCGCCGGCCCAACTCCTCGACGAGCGCCGGGTCGAAGGTCGCGCCCCAGGCGAGCGGGACCGGGTAGGCGGTGGCGCCCCAGGCCGTGAAGCCGGCCAGGCACTCCTCGTGGGCGACGGCCGGAATGCCGAAGCGGCCCGCGGCGGCGATCCGGCGCTGGGCGCGGGCCAGCGCCCGCGCGGCGAGGGCCGGGTCCACGGGGGCCGTGCCGAAGGAGCGGGTCAGCTGACCGAGGCCCAGCGTGATCAGCTCGTCCCAGTCGTGGCCGGAGGCCATCTCGCGCTGGAGGGGGGCGACCCCGTCGCCGTCCGTGGCGGCGCCCACCCACACGCCGTACAACTGGGCGGTCTTCTCCTCCAGCGTCATCCGGGAGAGCAGGTCGTCGACGCGGGCGGGGGCGGCCAGGGCGGTGTCCCGCCAGGGAGCGGTGGTCATGGAACTCCTGTCAGAGAGAGGGGGAGGCGGGCAGCCGCCGCGGAGCGGCCGGGATCATTTGCCGCCCACGCCCATCAGACCGCCCACCAGCGCGCGCCGGGCCACCAGGTACACGGCGAAGATCGGGATGCCGGAGAGGACGACCGAGGCGAGCAGGGCGGGGATGTTCACGCCGAACTGGCTCACGTAGGTGAACAGGCCGAGGGTCAGGACACGCGGGCCGTCGGACTGGGTGAAGATCAGCGGGAAGAGGAAACCGTTCCACGCCTGGAGTGCGGAGTAGATCACCACGGTGCCGATGCCGCCCCTGGCCATCGGGATGACCAGTTGGAACAGCATCCGGGTGGCCGAGGCGCCGTCCAGGGCCATCGCCTCGTACAGCTCCTCCGAGATGTCCCGCAGCGTGCCGGTGAGGACCAGCACCGACACCGGCATCGCGAAGGCCGCGGTCGGCAGGACGATCGCGAGCAGGCTGTCGTACAGGTCGAGCTTCGCGATCATCAGGTAGAGCGGCACCACGACGGCCTGCGCCGGGATCGCCACACCGAGCAGGAACAGCCGGAAGGCGGCCGTCGACCACAGGCTCCGGGTGCGTACGGCCACGTGGGCGAGCGGGACGCACAGTACGAGGACGATCGCCACGACCGCCGCCGCGACGATCGCCGTGTTCGCCAGGAAGTGGCCGAAGCCGTTGTGCAGGACGGTGTCGTAGTTGTCCAGGGTCGGACGGGCGGGCGGCTTGAGGGCGTTGTTGCCCAGTGCCTGGTCCTGGCGGGTGAGCGAGGCCGAGATCATCGCGTAGATCGGGACGATCACGATCACCAGCCAGAGCGCGGAGCCCAGGCCGGCCAGCGGGTTGGGCCGCCTGCTCCAGGGCCGCCTCCGCCAGGGCCGGCGGCGGCGTCCGGCGGGCCGCGGGGCCGGCGGCCCGCCGGCCCGTACGGGACGTGGCAGCGTGTCGGGTGACATGGCGTCACATCCCTTCCCGGGTACTGCGCATCGTGCCGAAGCCGGACAGCCGCACGAGCAGCAGGGACAGTGCGGTGGCGGCCACCACGAGGAACGTCGCGACGGCGCTCGCGTAGCCGAAGTCGTAGCTCTTGAAGCCGGCCTCGTACATCAGGTACGGCAGGATCGCCGTGTCGGTGCCGGGGCCGCCCTGGGTGAGGATCAGCACCGTCTCGAAGTACGTCAGCGAGCCGACCACCATCAGCACGCCGGACGTGGTGGCCGTGTTCCGCAGCTGGGGCAGCGTGATCGAGAGGAACTGGCGGAAGCGGCCGGCGCCGTCGATCGCCGCGGCCTGGTACAGCACCTCGGGGATCTGCCGTGCCCCGCCCTGGTAGATCAGGGTGTGGAACGGGATGAACTGCCAGCCGCCGACGAACACGATGGCCCAGAACGCGCCGCTGGTGGAGCCCAGGGTGTCCTGGTGGACGATGCCGAAGTTCGGGTCGAGCAGGGCGTAGAAGAGCAGCGAGATCGCGGTCGAGGAGAGCAGGAACGGCACGAAGAAGACCGCCGACAGGACCGCGCGGTTGCGCTGGCGGCCCGCCGCCCAGACGCCCAGCAGCAGTGCGGCGACCGTCTGGAAGGCCCAGCTCGCCAGGGTGAGCAGGACGGTGACCGTCAGGGACTGGGCGAGGCGGTCGTCGCCAAGCAGCTTGCGCCAGTTGGCGAGGCCCGCCGGCCGCGGGTCGCCCAAACCGTTCCAGGTGGTGAAGGACAGGTAGAACGCCAGCACCATGGGGACCAGGGCGAAGAACGCGAAGAACAGCACTCCGGGCAGGGCCCAGGAGGCGTGCGGGCGGCCCGCCCGGGTGCGCGGGCCGTCCTTGGCCGTGCTCGTGCTCACTTGAGCCCCTTCAGCGCCGCTACGAATTGGGCCGGCGAGGACTTCCCGACGAACAGTTTGTTGATCTCGGTGAGCAGGGGCGTGGAGACGCCCGGGTCCACGGCCTGGTCCCAGCTCAGCGTGAACGCCGGGGCCTGCTGCACCATCCGGTACTGGAACGTGGCGAACTCCGGGTTCGGCGAGGCGCCCAGCAGCTTCTCCGCGTTCGACGTGGTGGGGATGTCGCCGTTGGCCACCAGGTCCTTGGCGTACGTCTGCGAGGCGCAGCCGCGCAGGAACGCGATCGCGGCGTCCCTGTCGGACGTGCGGGCGTTCACGGACCAGTAGTTGGTGGGGTTGCCGACGACGTTGCGGATGTCGCCCGCGCCGCCCTCGATCTTCGGGAAGGCGAACCAGCCCAGGTCCTTCCTGGCGAAGTCAGGGAACTTGCCGAGCTGCGTCGAGTACTCCCACGAGCCCATCAGGTGCATCGCCGCCCTGCCCTTGGCGAAGACCGCGGGCGCGCCGCCGTTGGTGTACGCCACTGAGCTGAAGCCCGTGCCGAAGGCCCCGTCGTCGATGAGCTGCTTGACGGTCTCGGCGGCCTTGAGGACGGCCGGGTCGCCCCAGCCGGCCGGGTCGCCGTTCTTGACGCGCTCGAAGACCTCGGGGCCGCCGATGCGGTCCACCAGGTACTCCAGCCACATCAGCTCCGGCCAGATGTCCGCGCCGCCCAGCGCGAACGGGGTGATCCCGGCCTTCTTCAGCTTGGCGTTGTTGTCGAGCAACTGGTCCCAGGTGGTGGGCGGCTGGAGCTTCTGCTCGGCGAAGACGGCCTTGTTGTAGAAGAGGATCACGGGCTGCATGCCGCGCATGGGTATGCCGTAGTCGCGCCCGTTCAGGCCGCCGGCCGCCAGGACCGAGGGGAGGAAGCCGTCCTTGAGGACCGGGTCGGACTTGATGGTGTCGGTCAGGTCGACCAGTTGGCCGGCGTCCTCGTACGCCTTGATCGAGCCGCCGCCCCAGTTGAAGAACACGTCGGGAGCGTGGGGCGAGCCCATCGCGGTGCGCAGCTTGGCCGGATACTCGGAGCCGGGCACCTTCTCCAGTTTGATCCGGCCCTTGGTCTGCCCGGCCGCCACCGACGCGTTGAACCGGTCGACGGCCGCGGCCTGCACCTTCGCCGCGTCGTCGCCGTAAACGAACGCGGTGAGCGTGCCGCCGCCACTGCCGGATCCGCCCGAGGAGCCGCAGGCCGAGAGCCCGGCGGAGAGCAGGGTGGTGGCACCGGCGCCGAGCACCCAGCGCCTGCTGAAGGTACGCCCGCCGTCGGACGTCTGGGACTCCATGACAGCACCTCTCATCCGAATGTTTCGACTGATGCTTCGAATGTTCCGGGAACGTATGGCCCGGCAGGGGCTTCGTCAAGGGGTTGCGCAGGGATTACGATCGCGGGCATGAAGCCTGCAAAGTCCGCAGAAACGCAGACGGCGACGCTCGCCGAGATCGCGCGCGAGGCCGGGGTGTCGGCTCCGACTGTTTCGAAGGTCCTCAATGGCCGCACGGACGTCGCCCCGGCGACCCGCACCCGGGTCGAGGATCTGCTGCGCGCCCACGGCTACCGCCGGCGCCGGGCCGAGGCTTCCCGTTCACCCCTGATCGACCTGGTCTTCCACGAACTGGAGAGCGCCTGGGCCATGGAGGTCATCCGGGGCGTGGAGAACGTGGCCAGGGAGGCGGGCCTGAGCGTCGTGCTCTCCGAGTCCGCCGGGCGGCTCACCCCGGGCCGGACCTGGGCCGACCAGGTCGCCGCCCGCCGCCCGCACGGCGTGATCCTCGTGCTGTCCGGGCTCGACGAGTCGCAGCGGGCGCTGCTCACCAGTCGCTCGATCCCGTTCGTGGTGATGGACCCGGCGGGCGATCCGGGCGCCGACGTGCCGTCGATCGGCGCGACCAACTGGCAGGGCGGCCTCGCCGCCACCCGGCACCTGGTGGAGCTGGGCCACACCCGGATCGGCGCGATCAGCGGGCCGTCCCGGATGATGTGCAGCCGGGCCAGGGTCGACGGCTACCGGGCCGCGCTGGAGACCGCCGGGCTGCCGGTCGACTCCTCACTGATCGCCACCGGCGACTTCCACCACGAGGCCGGTCACCGGCTCGGCCTGGAACTGCTGCGCCGCCCGGACCGGCCGACCGCCGTGTTCGCCGGCAACGACCTCCAGGCACTCGGACTGTACGAGGCCGCACGGGAGTTGGGCCTGCGCATCCCGGAGGACCTGAGCGTGGTCGGCTTCGACGACCTGCCGGTGGCCCGCTGGGTGGGCCCACCACTGACGACGGTCCGCCAGCCCCTGACGGAAATGGCCGAGGCGGCGGCCAGGCTGGTCCTGGACCTGGGCCGGGAGGAGGAGACCCCGGTGGCGACCCGAGTGGAACTGGCCACCACGCTGGTGGCCCGAACCAGCACGGCGGCACCCGCGGCACCTGCGGCGGCTCGGTAGCGGGAGCGACTGGTGTCGAAACTTTCGGAGACCCCAAGGGCTGCTGGAAGCAGCCGTCAACGGCGCTGAATGCCCAACTGCTTCGCGGCTGCTTCCACGGTCTGCGCGAGCAGGACGGCGATGGTCATCGGCCCGACGCCGCCGGGCACCGGAGTGATCAGACGGGCCCGGGTACGGGCGCTGTCGAAGTCCACGTCGCCGACGTTGCCCGGGTTGTAACCGGCGTCGATCACCACGGCGCCGGGCTTGACGTCCTCTCCCCGGACCAGCCGGGGCCGTCCCACCGCGGCTACGACGATGTCCGCCTGGGCTGTGCCGGCGTGCACGCGTGAGGCGGCGGGGCCGTCCCGACCCGGCGGAATGGCTGGTTTCCGCTGCCGGGCCTTCCGTCGGCCGGTTACTCCTGAACTTTCTCGGGGGTAAATTCGTTGCTGGCAACCGCCATTGTGGTTCATTGGACGTCCTGCTTCACTGCATGCATGACCAAGCGAATAGCGAAAGCGTCGGTAGGAATTCTGATGGCGGTGGTTTCGGCTACCGGTATTCTCACCGCAGGCGCCGGAACCGCTTCGGCAGCCACCCTTCAGAATACTCTGGAAGGTTCGTACTACGGCACCCAATGGCTCACGCCGTACATGGAATGCCACAACGAAGAAATCGACCGCAATAAGAGGACGTACGGGAATGAGGCCGGCGGGGGCAACGAATACTTCTACTGTGCAGTGGGAGACCGCGGATTGGCCTACAACTTGTGGTGGCGGCACTACGTCTGACGGAAAAGTACGTCAGCCGGTCACGCAGGTCGGTTCGGCAACGCTCGCGGGGCCCGCCGCGCAGGCCGGTTTCCGCCGTTCTCGTGAGCGATCCGGTCGCGGTCGGTCGGCGCGACAAGGTCGGCGATGACCTGAGCCGCGCCGGCGAACCGGCCCTGCGGGTGCCACACGGGCAGCCGTACGAAGGTGCGGTGCCCGCCGTGCGGAGAGAACGCCGGGCCCGCGGTGAGCCGGATTCCGCTTGCCAGGGCACGCTGCGCGAGGGCCATCGCGTCCTGGCCGGTGTCGGTCCACAGGCCCGAACCGCCCACGGGAGCGCCCCAACTCCAGTGGGGCAACACCGTACGGAGGACCTCTTCGGTGACCGCGAACTGCTGTGCCAGGAACGCGCGGCGCAACTCCCGCTGCCGGTCCGCGCACGGCAGCAGTTGCAACGCGGCCAACTGGTCGGCGACCGGGCCGCCGAGGTCGATGCTGCCGCGCAGCGCCGCGAGCCGTCCGATGATCTCCCGGGGCCCCCGTATCCACCCGACTCGCAGCCCGCCCCAGAACAGCTTCGACAACGTGCCCACGACCAGCAGCCGTTCCGGGTCCGCCAGGCGCTCCAGGCCCGGCAGCGGCTGCGACCGGAACCAGCCGAGTTCGGCCTGCGACTGGTCGTCGACCACGAGGGTGCCCCGCCCGGCCGCGATGCCGGCGAGGGCTCTGCGCTGCGGCTCCGGCATGTGGATGCCGGTCGGGTTGTGCAGCGCGGTCTGCACGTACAGCAGATCCGCGTCGGCGGCGGCGGCCTCAAGGAGGTTCAGGTCCACGCCGGCCGCAGTGAACGGGACGCCCCGCACGCGTCCGCCCGCGGCCGACAGGGCTTCCAGGGCGCCTCGGTAGCTGAGATCTTCGACGAGGGTCGACGTGCCGGGCCCGGCGAGGGCGGTTGCGATCAGCCAGACGGCCTGTTGGGAGCCCGCGGTGACCAGCACCTGGTCCGCGCGCGTCGGCAGACCCCGCTCTGTGACGCGCGCGGCGAGCGCCGCCCGCAGCTCGGGCAGCCCCGCGGGGTGGTAGCCGGTCTCCTGGAGATGGTGCTCGCGCAACTGCCTGCCGACCTCCGGCATGACGGCCGCGACCAGTTCGGCACCGGGCAGCGCCCCGGAGGAGAGATCGACGACCACCCCGCCGTCAGCGAACGAGGCCAGCCGCCCCTCGTCGGGCCGTACCGGTCCGACGGCCCCGCGCACATACGTGCCCGAACCGCGTGCCGCGGTCACATGTCCACTCGCCGTCAGCTCCGTGTACGCCCGGGCCACCGTGCCCCTGGCCACGCCGAGCGCGGTCGCCAGTGCGCGCTGACCGGGCATGCGCCACCCGGCGGGCAGATACGAGCCGTCGATCAGCTCGGCGAGCGCGTCCCGCAGCGGGACGCTCACGGGCGCCGTGCCGCGCCACACGCCGAGCAGCCGGGCCACCCGCTCGGCATCCGCGCTCGTCCGCATCGATCGCACCCCTCTCAGGTGTGGTCCACTCTGCCTCAAGTGGACCACTCAGGTCGCTCCCACCCCGCCACAATGCCTGGTACAGGGCGCGCAGGAGAACAGGAGGCACGAGGGATGGCCACGGTCGTTCTCATCGGCACGTTGGACACCAAGGGCGCGGAGTACGCGTGGATCGCCGACCGGGTACGTACGCACGGGGCGAGCACCGTCACCATCGACGTCGGTCTGTTCTCGACCGCGGACGCGGACATCGGCGCTGCGGAGGTCGCCCGGTCCGGGCACGCCGATCTCGCGGCGCTGCGGGCGGCACGCGACCGGGGCGCGGCCATGGAGGCGATGGCGTCGGGTGCCGCGTCGGTCGCCCTTGCGCTGCATGCGGAGGGCCGGCTCGACGGGGTGCTCGCCGTCGGCGTTCCGGTGGCTCCTCGGTCGCGTCCCGCGCGATGCGGGCCCTGCCGGTCGGGGTGCCGAAACTGCTGGTCTCCACGATGGCCTCGGGTGACGTCTCGCCCTACGTCGGTGAGAGCGACGTGACGCTCATGCACTCGGTCGTCGACGTCGCCGGGATCAACTCCGTCTCCGAACAGGTCTTCGACAACGCCGCCGCGGCGATCGCCGCGATGGCCGCGCAGCAGGAGGCCCGCCGCACCGCACCGGCGGGTGAGCGGCGGCCCCTGGTCGGTCTGACGATGTTCGGCCTGACCACACCGGCCGCCGACGAGGCACGGGCGGAGCTGGTCGGCCTCGGTTACGAACCGCTCGTCTTCCACGCCACCGGTGCCGGCGGGCGCGCGCTGGAGAAGCTCGCGCGTGACGGCCGGCTCGCGGGAGTGCTCGACCTGACCACCACGGAACTCGCCGACGATCTCGTGGGCGGTGTGCTGAGCGCGGGGCCGCACCGGCTGGAGGCGGCCGGTGAGCGGGGCATCCCCCAGGTCGTCTCGCTCGGCGCCCTCGACATGGTCAACTTCGGGCCGCGGGAGACGGTGCCCGCCGGTTTCGGCGACCGTACCTTCGTGATCCACAATCCGACCGTCACCCTGATGCGGACCACGCCGCAGGAGAACGCCGAACTCGGGTGGCGCATCGGCGCGAAGCTGTCCCGCGCCCGCGGTCCGGTCACGGTGCTCCTCCCGCTGCGCGGGGTGAGCGGTGTCGACAAGGAGGGCGGCCCGTTCCGGGACGCCACGGCGGACGGGGAACTGTTCGCCGCGTTGCGCACCGCGCTCACCGGGTCCGCGGCCGAGATCGTCGAAGTGGACGAGCACATCAACGACCCCGGGTTCGGGCGCGACGCCGCGCGGCGCCTGCACCGGCTGATCACCTCGCCGCGCTGACGCGGGCGGGCGGCCGAAGCGGTACGGGCGCCCGCGGGAGCACCCCACCGACATGGCGGAGCGGCAGATGTCCACGCGTGCGTGGGCGGGAAGGAACACGAGCATGGACCGGAACACGGCACTCGAACGGCTCAGGACGACCCTGGCGGCCGGCGGACCGATCATCGGCGGCGGCGCCGGAACGGGCATCTCGGCCAAGTCCGCCGAGGCGGGCGGCATCGACCTGCTCATCGTCTACAACTCGGGGCGCTACCGGATGGCCGGCCGGGGATCCCTCGCGGGCCTGCTGGCCTACGGCGACGCGAACGCCATCGTCATGGAGATGGCGGACGAGGTGCTCCCCGTCGTCAAGGACACACCCGTACTCGCGGGTGTCAACGGCACCGACCCGTTCCGGGTGATGGGCCGCTTCCTCGACCAGATCAAGGAGGCCGGGTTCAGCGGCGTGCAGAACTTCCCGACCGTAGGGCTGATCGACGGCGTCTTCCGGCAGAACCTGGAGGAGACCGGGATGGGCTTCGACCTGGAGATCGAGATGATCGCGGCCGCACACGAACGCGAGCTGCTGACCGCGCCGTACGTGTTCGATCCCGGCCAGGCCACTGCCATGGCCGAGGCCGGCGCCGACGTCCTCGTGCCGCACATGGGCCTGACCACCAAGGGCACCATCGGCGCACACACCGCACTCACCCTCGACGAGTGCGTCGAGCGGATCCAGGCGATGCGGGATGCCGCGGTCGCCGTCAACCCGGACGTTCTCGTGCTGTGTCACGGCGGGCCCATCGCGGAACCCGCGGACGCCCAGTACGTACTCGCGCACACGGAGGGGGTCGTGGGCTTCTTCGGCGCGAGCTCGATCGAACGTCTGCCCACGGAAGTCGGCATCCGCCGGCAGACCGAAGACTTCAAATCCATCGTCGTCCGGCCCTGAACGCGTCCACGGGCGAGACACCCGCGCACTCGACGAGGACCGACCCCACGTACCCCACGTACCCCACGAGGAGAGGAACATGAACGAATCCGGGACGAGGACCCACACCGTACCGTCGGAGCTGCCGACCGAGGTCTTCGACTGGGGAAGCATCAAGTGGGGGGTGAGCGCCGGCCTCTTCCCCGGAGCCCTCTCACCGCGGGCGAGGTGATCATCAACCCCGCCAAGGGGCACGACCTGCACACGCACCCGGGACTCCGACGAGGTCCTGTACTTCATCGAGGGCGAGGGCGTCCAAACCGTCGGGGACTCGGGGGAGTTCGTGGTGCGGGCGGGGGACTTCGTGTTCGTGCCCAAGGGAACGGTGCACTCGACCTTCAACACCGGCTGGCGGCAACTGCGTGTCGTCGCGATCTACACGCCGGGCGGCGCCGAGCAGGCACTGCGGGCGGCGCCCGACCATGCCGAGCTGGCTCCCGGCGCCCTGCCGCTCTGGGAGCGGGCCCACTGAAAGCCCCGGTTTCGGCGTGACCACGCTGCGGCCCGGCGACGGGGTGTACGGATACCGCGCTTCCCGCACCAGGGCGGCGGCCTCGCGGAGTGCGTGACCGCCCCGTCCGGGCACTTCGCCCGCGAGCCTGCCGGGCTCTCGCACACCGAGGCCGCGGCGCTGCCGCTCCTGGTGGAGCCCGACCTCGGCGGGCTGGACCAGCTCACCGGCCTGGTCGAGGCCGGGAAGCTGCGGCCCGAGGTGCCGGTGGTGCTGCCGCTCGCCGACGCCGCCAAGGCCCACGAACTCATCGAGTCCGGGCGCACCCGGGGCAAGGTGGTGCTGTCCGTTCACTGAACCGGATCGCGAACCGCCGCCGGTCCCACGGCCGGAGGCGGTTCCACGTCTCGCGGTGCCGCCGCGCCAACGCCGGGTCCGGTCAGCCACGCCTTGCCGGGGCACGTGGCCGGCAGGGACGTACGAGGTCAGCGCGGCCGGCGCGAAGTCACCGTGAACTGGGCGCCGTCGGGGTCGCGCAGCACGGCTTCGTGCTCGCTCTCCTTGAGGACGCTGCCGCCGTGCTTCTCCGCGGTCCGGGCGCGTGCCGACACCTCGTCCACGGTGAAGTGGATCTGCCAGTGCGGCCGGACCGAGGGATCGGGTGGCGTCTCCACCGCGCCCGAGTCGATGCGGGCGACGACGACACCCTGGCTGCGCAGCAGGACCTTGCCTCCCGCGTACTCGATGTCGCAGCAGCCGGGCAGGTCCGAGGCCCAGTCGAGGACCTCGCCGTAGAAGAGGGCGGCGTCGAACGCGTCACGTGTGTGCAGGGTGATGAACGTGGGTGCCGCCAGCCGCCAGGCCTCCCACTCGGTGACGAGCTGGCCCTGCCAGATCCCGAACGTGGCCCCGTCGCGGTCCGCGAGGAGCGCCGCGCGTCCGGGCGGGAAGGAGATCGGTCCCACGGCGGCGGTCCCGCCGCGTTCCCGGACGCGGGCGACGGCCACGTCCGCGTCGGTCACCGCGAAGTACGGCGTCCAGGCCACGGCCATGTGCCACAGCGAGGCCACTCCCGCGATCCCCGCGACCGGTACCCCGTCGGCCAGCGCGGTCCGGAAACGGTCGCCCAGCCTGGCTTCGCGCCACTGCCAGCCCAGCACGGCCCCGTAGAAGTCCTGGGTGGCGCTCAGATCGCGGCTGGACAGACTCACCCAGCATGGCGCGCCGAACACGGAACGTGAGAAGACGGCATCGGTCCCATCGGAGGAGTGCGACGTTGAATGGTTCATGGCCCTCGTGCCCTGGTCTCGTACGTCGGCAGCCGCTGCTCTGCCTCCAGTGTCCGGCCAGAGTTCCGTTCCTGCACGTCGCCTGCGCCTGCCCGGCAGCCGGCTCGGTTCCGGTTCAGGCCGGCGAAACCCGGCGGCGTGGCCCTCGGCGCGAACGTGACCGAGGCGGACGAACTTGAGAACGTGTGGCGCTCAGCAGGGTGAAGCGCCCCTGACACTCACCGTGTGTAGCCGTAGGAACCAGGGCGGTGAGTCACAGCGGCGGTAGGAGGGGGTCCGTCCGGACACGTTCCCCGCGCGCACGTTCCCCGAGCGCTCGTTCCCCGAGCGCTCGTTCCCCGCGCGTCCGTGGCCTGAACGACGTAGCGCCTCGCCCCCGCCTCCCGCAGGCGCGCTCGACACCGAATTTGGAGGCGCCGCGGACCGCGCGGCTGTGCTAAAGTCTCCTTGTTGCAGTTGTGGTACCCATGAACCTATGTGCGCCTGACGGGAATGCTTATCCATCGGGCGCATTATTTGTTTTCCGGCATCTCCGGATGGGGCCTCTGCCTACAGAACGGAGAAAGTCGTGGCACAGGGAACCGTGAAGTGGTTCAACTCTGAAAAGGGTTTCGGCTTCATCGAGCAGGACGGCGGCGGCCCCGACGTCTTCGCCCACTACTCGAACATCGCGACCCAGGGCTTCCGTGAGCTCCAGGAAGGCCAGCGGGTCTCCTTCGACGTCACGCAGGGCCAGAAGGGCCCGCAGGCGGAGAACATCGTTCCCGCCTGATCGCCGGACGCGTATCCGCTCACCGGGGTCCGCACCGTCATGGTGCGGACCCCGGTTTGTGCTGTTTTCCAGGAAGGCAGACAACTGCATGTCCCGCAGGCCCCAGAAGCCCAACCGGCGCGCCTCGTCAACTCCACCGTCCACGTCGCCGCCAGGGGAGTTCCGGCTGCCGGAAAGCACGACACCCGCGCTACCCGCTGTCGAGGACTTCGCCGGTCTGGACATGCCCGAGGGGCTGTTGAAGACCCTCGCCGCGCAGGGCGTGACCGCCCCTTTCCCCATCCAGGCCGCGACGCTGCCCAACTCGCTGGCCGGCCGCGACCTGCTGGGACGGGGACGCACCGGCTCCGGCAAGACGCTCGCGTTCGGCCTCGCGGTCCTGGCCCGCACGGCCGGACTGCGCGCGGAGCCCAAGGCGCCTCTCGCCCTCGTACTGGTGCCCACCCGTGAACTCGCCCAGCAGGTGGCGGACGCGCTGACCCCGTACGCGACGGCGGTGAACCTCCGGTTGGCCACCGTGGTCGGTGGCCTGTCCATCACCAAGCAGGCCGGTGCGCTGCGCCGTGGCGCGGAGGTGGTCGTGGCGAGCCCCGGCAGGCTCAACGACCTCGTGGAACGCGGGGACTGCGTACTCGACCGCGTACGCATCACGGTGCTGGACGAAGCCGACCAGATGACCGACATGGGTTTTCTGCCGCAGATCACCAAGCTGATCGAGCAGGTACGGCCGGACGGCCAGCGCATGCTCTTCTCGGCCACCCTGGACCGCAACATCGACCGCCTGGTGCAGCGCTTCCTGACCGACCCCGTGGTGCACTCCGTGGACCCGTCCAAGGGCGCGGTGACCACCATGGAGCACCACGTGCTCCATGTCCAGGACGAGACCGACAAGAAGGCCGTCACCACGCGCATCGCCGCCCGTGACGGCCGCGTCATCCTGTTCCTCGACACCAAGCGGTCCGCCGACCGGCTCGCCAAGCGGCTGCTGTCCGTCGGTGTCCGCGCGGCGGCACTGCACGGGGGCCGCTCCCAGCCGCAGCGCAACCGCACCCTGGAACAGTTCAAGAACGGCCAGGTCACCGCGCTGGTCGCGACGAACGTCGCGGCCCGTGGCATACACATCGACGACCTCGACCTCGTCGTGAACGTCGATCCCCCTGCCGACCACAAGGACTATCTCCACCGGGGTGGCCGCACGGCCCGTGCCGGCGGCTCCGGCAGCGTGGTCACGCTGGTCCTGCCCGACCAGAAGCGGGACATCACCCGGCTCATGTCGGACGCGGGCATCCGCCCCCGTACGGCCCGTGTCACGTCCGGCGATGGGGAACTGGCCGCCATCACCGGCGCCCGCGAGCCGTCCGGGGTGGCCGTCACCATCGAGGTCCCCCAGCCGGCGACGGAGACGGCGTCCCGCCCGGACCAGAAGACCGGGGCCAAGCCCGGCACGCGATCCGGCCGCCGCCGCCGCAACGGCGACAGGGCCAAGGCGACGACAACTCCCGCCACCGGGACGAGGGGCCGGAACTCCGATCGTCAGGCGGGATCCGGCCGGGCCACCGGCGATGCCGTCGGCGCGGGTGGCCGCGGCTCCGACCGCCAGCCCGCGGCCGGTGCGGCGACCGGCGGTGGCTCCCGCAAGGGTGTCCGCGGATCCGGCAGGCGAGCCGCGTCCGGTGGAGCCACGGGGGGCGCTGCCGGGACCGGTGGTCGCGGTGCCGATCGCCGGGGTGGCCGCCGTACCTCTGCCGGCTGAGCCGCAGCGGGCAACGTCGGCCCTGGAGAGGTCCGGCCGCAGGGCTGGACCTCGGTGAGGTCGTGGGCGGCGAAACAGTTGCCGGCCCCGCCGGCGGGTGCAGGTCGTCCGGCAGCGGGGTCGGGAGCCGCTTGACCGTGTCGCACCGCTCGGACGAATGACCGACCCCGCATCATCGCCCCGTTCGCTGAGAACGGGGCGAACTGCTTGCGGCTCGGGCCCCGGGCCGCAGCAGCCCCGTACGCACCGGGACAGACCGTCATCGTCTGAGGTGCGCGTGCAGGGCCATCAGCAGCAGGGCCGACGCACGGGGGTCCGCCAGGGACAGCCCGGTCAACTCCTCGATACGGCGCAGCCGGTAGCGCACCGTGTTGCGATGGCAGAACAGCGCGCGGGCGGCCGCGCCGGTCGATCCGCCCGCGGCGAACCAGCCGTCCAGGGTGCTCAACAGTGTGTCGCGCTCGGCCTCCGGAAGGATCAGGACGCCGTGTAACAGATGTTCGGTCACTTCGATCGCGGTGTCGGGCGCGCTGGCGACCAGGGTGGCCATCGGGTCGTCCGCGAACTGGGCGATTCCCGGTTCCGAGGAGGGCAGCGTGCCGAGCGCGACGAGGGCCTGGCGGCGGGCGGCGGGAGCGTCGGCGACGTCCCGGAAACGGCGGCTGATCCCGATGCGCCACCGGGATGCGGGACGCAGGATCTCTCGCAGCCCGTCGGGGTGTTGCGCCGAGCCGAGATCGGCCACGCAGACGGACACCGGCTCCTTCAGCCGCCACAGCAAGCGGGCCGCCCGAGAGCCGCTGGTGATCGCCCGGTCGGCCAGGGGCGACTGGCCGTGCTCGACGACAGCGACCTGGAAAGTGCCGTAGCGGAGCAGTCCCAGGCGTTGGGCCGCCGTCGCCTGCCGGCTCGCGTCCGGCAGGCCGAGCAGGATGTCGAGGAGTTCGTCGCGTTCCTCGCGCAGCCCTCGGGCTCGGGCGGCCAGGGAATCGCGGTACCCGGAGTGCAGTTCGTCGGACACCACGCTGAGCACGGACCAGAAACGTGTCGCTTCCGCCAGGAGCGCGCTTGTGCCGTCGGCGTCCTCGGCGGGGATCCGGAGGGCGAGTTCCTCCCAGACGTACTGGATGCCGAGGCGGACGGCGTGCAGCAGGGCTGGCAGTGGCACCCCCTGTTCGGCCCTGCGGCGGCCGAGTGCGCGCAACGAGTCGAGGTCGAGTGGTACCTCACCGGTCAGTTGACGCAGGAAGTTCTCCAGCCGGCCGGTCACCGCTTCCCGTCTGTCGGCCGCGGCCACGGCTGACGCTCCGGACAGGTCGCTCTCCGCGGCGGTGACCCGTTTGGCCAGCTCAGCTGCCATGGAGTCGAGATCGGCAAGGGCTGAGCGTGCTGCCGCGGCGACTGTGTCGGACGGTGCTTCGGTGGACAGGCCCTGGACCATGGATTACCTCCGGCGTCCGTCCCACATTAACAGACCAGCGTTTTGATAATTGTATGCAGCCGGGGCGGGCCGGAGATGAGACGCGATGCCCTGTCCGGAATTCGCCTGGGGCCAGGCGGCGAGGAGGGCGTCGGCCGCGGTGCGCGCCAGGTGCCGCGTCTCGGCGGGGGTGAGGGTGTCACGGACGGCGCGCTGGATCAGTTGGTGTACCTGGACCCCCTGTTGGGGGGTGTTGGGGGTGTGCTCGGTCAGGCTCAGTCGCCGCAGCGCGGCCAGGGCCAGGTGCACGTCGTCCGGTGTGACGTCGTCGTGTCCGGTGGTCCGGCCGAGGTGGGTGAGGGCGGGTGGGCCGGTGAGGACGGCCGGGGGGATGCCGTTGGGGTCGAGGAGTGCGGTGAGCTGGAGGAGGGGCCGGGCCAGGCCGGGTGGGCGGAGGGTGTCGGCGCGGTCGACGGACAGGCTCCAGGCGGCGGCGACGGTGTGGGGCTGGTCGTCGGGCAGGGCGTCGGGGGCGACGTCGGCGAGGGTGCGGGTGCGGTCGGCGAGCAGGGCCCGGTACGCGGCGCAGCTGACACCGGTGTCGATCAGGTACGCGGCGGCCTGGGAGAGCGCGAGCGGCAGGTGGCCGAGGTCGTCGGCGAGCGCGGCGAGCTGGCCGGCGGGTTCGGTGCGGGCGTGGGCGGCCAGGCCGCGGGTGAGGTAGGCCAGGGCCTGGCCGGGGGTGAACAGGCCGACTTCGAGCAGCCGTCGGCCCTCCCCGGTCAGGGCGGCGTCCTTGCGGCGGGTGGTGGCCAGCGTGAACCCGCAGGGGTCGGCCGGCGGCCACAGGCCGCTCAGGTCGGCGGGGTCGCCGATGTCGTCCAGGACCACCAGCCACCGGCCAGGAGCCCCGCCAGCCGTGTGGTCTCGCTACGGTCCTGGAACCACTGTGCGCGCGGCGGGATCACCCCGTGGACGAGGTCTTCGACGCCGTCACGGACGGCAGTACCGCGGGGGCCCTGGGGTTTTGGAAGCTGCCAGGCGGCTTCGAGAAGCTGCTCGCCCAGTGGTCGACCACGGGGCCCGTCGCCTATGCCGAAGCCGAATACTTCGGAGGCGTCGGCGTGCAACGGGCCGCCGTCTGGCTCGACGGGACACTGGCGCTGGGGCCATTGGACGAGCCGGAGAAGACGCGGTTCTGGCGAACAGTCAGCCCGATCTCGCAGGCCCTTCGGCACCTCGGCGTGAGGCGGAGCCTCGGTGAGGACGAATTCGACGCCGTGGGACTGGGCCGCCATCGCGACAACGACGGCTGGATCTCGTCCAGTACGTCGTGAGACCCCGCCGGACGGCGGCGACTTCCAAAGCCCTGCTCCAAAGCCTCATGGAGCCCGCGCATTCCCATCAGCCGGGGGCCCCGGCAGGATCTCCGGGAATGCTTCAGCGTGCCGAGGCTTCAGCTTGCCGGGCCGTGCGCCTGCGTGGAACCGGCTCGTACGACGATGATCCGGCGCCCGCGTGTGTGACCGGCCCGGCTGTCGGTGTGTGCCGCCGCGGCCTCGGCGAGCGTGTACGTCTTCTCGACCGGGAGGCGGAGCTTGCCCCGCGAGATGAGGGCGGCGGCCTCGGCGAGCGCTTCCGGGACGCTTCCGGCCACGCCGGAGAACCGGACACCGAACTCCGGCGCGCCCAGATCCGCGATGGAGATCACCTTCTGCGGGTCCCCGGTCAGCTCGACGAGTTCGCGGATCACGCCCGAGCCGGCCAGATCGAGAGCCGCGTCGACCTGGCCGAGCCGCCGTACCCGCTCGACCCAGCCCTC
Source organism: Streptomyces sp. NPDC056161 (assembly GCF_042268025.1). Classification (NCBI taxonomy): domain Bacteria; kingdom Bacillati; phylum Actinomycetota; class Actinomycetes; order Kitasatosporales; family Streptomycetaceae; genus Streptomyces; species Streptomyces sp. NPDC056161. Next base: position 20,571 of record NZ_JBHJUV010000013.1, on the reverse strand, counting down.
GCCGTACGTCGTGGCGACGGCGCCCAGGCTGCGCAGGTAGTCCTGGTTCGCGGCGCCGGCCGTGCCGATCACCGTGATGCCGCGGTCGCGGGCGAGTTGCAGCACTACCGATCCGACTCCCCCGGCCGCCCCGCTGGCCAGCAGCGTCTGTCCGGGCCGCACGCCGACCTGGCGGATGATGCGTAGCGCGGTCTCCACCACCGAGGGGTACCCGGCCGCCTCTTCGAACGTCAGGCCCTCGGGCATGCGGGCCCAGGCCGACAGCACGGCGAACTCGGCATAGGTGTCGGCGCCTTCGCCGAACACGTGGTCGCCGACCTCGACGCCTTCGACTCCCTCACCCACTTCGTCGACCACGCCGGAGGCGTCCTGCCCGACGCCGGAGGGCAACTCGACCGGATGGGCCTTCAGTTTCTGGCCCTCCCGAATCCTCCAGTCGACGGCGTTCACGCCCGCCGCCCGTACGGCGATGCGTATGTGGCCGGGGCCCGCGTGGGGCTCCTCGGCGTCTTCGAGGCGCAACACGTCAGGACCGCCGAACTCGGCGAAGCTCACTCTCTTCATGCAGCCGACCGTAACACTAACGGTTAGTGTTTACAAACCGTTACGTATTTGGATCTGATAGTTTCAAGGGGTGGCGGCCTGCCAGGCACAACTGCCGGGCGAGACGGACCGCTTCGTCGCCGCCGTCGGCGTCGCCGACGGGTCTCATGTCCGGCTGGGCGTCCAGGACCGTGGTGAAGGCCATGCGCGCAGCGCCTCGACGTCGGCGAGCAGGACGCGGATCGTCATACCGCCGCGTGCCGGCGGCCGGAACCCGGCCGCGCAGGCCACGCAGGCGCGCAGCCCTCGACCGCGGCCGTCGCCTACTTACTTTTTAGTCGGTACTTCCGGGTGCGGATGCGGGTTTCTCTCGTGAACGCCATGACGAACAGCGCAATCAACACAAAGCCCGGCAACTCTCTCGACGAGCGCATCCGGTACGTCGAGGACCGGCTGGAGATCCAGGATCTGATCGTGCGCTACGGCCTCGGACAGGATCTGCACGAGGGCGGCGACAACAACGTGCTGGAACAGTGGGACGCCGTGTTCGCGCCGGGTGCGACCGTGGACTACTCCGTCACGGGTGACGCCTCGTTGAAGGGTCTCGACCACCGCAAGCTGGTCGAGGTCATGCGGGGCGCGGGCGGTTCCATGACCCAGCTGGAGAAGTGGCAGCATTTCCAGGGTTTCTCGACCGTGGAGATAGCCGGCGACACAGCCGTGGCACGCACCCAGCATCTGCACACGCACAAGGGCAGTACCGACGGGAAAGGCTGGAACCTCATGCAGACCGGGTTCTTCGTCGACCGTCTGGAGCGCCGACCCGAAGGATGGCGGATCTTGCACCGCACGCTGGAGATCATCTGGATGGACACCTTCCCCACGCTCTGAACCTGCGTGGGGGGGACGAAGGATGCCCAGGCCCGGCCCTCGGCCTGCGCCCGGACGTCCGGACTCACGCCCGAGCCGCGGTCCGCTTCCGCCCCTTGGCCGTCCGCTGCGCCTCGGCCGTCGGACACGATTCGGCCGCCCAGTCGTGCAGGGCGTTGAGCGCCGGGGTCAGGGCCTCTCCCGCCGGGGTGAGTTCGTACTCCACGTGCGGCGGGACCTCGGGATAGACGATCCGCCGGACCACGCCGTCGGCCTCCAGGGCACGCAGTTGCTGGATCAGCATCTTCTGTGTCACCCGAGGGATGGCCCGCTCCAGTTCGGAGAAGCGGAGCCGATGCCGGACGAGCAGGTGATGGACGATCAGCAGCTTCCACCGTCCCTCAAGGATGCCGAGGGCGTGCTCGACGCGGTCGATCGAGCAGCTCTCCGCCGAGTCGTCACCGGCGGCGCCGACACTTACCTTTTCACCTGTACTGGCCATGAAGGGATGGTAGGCATGCGGCCGAGCGGGAGGCCATGGAGTCCGGCGCGGCCGGAACGCGACCCGCGTCGTGGCTCGCGGTCGTGGGGCCGGCCTGCTGGGGACCGGCTTCCTTGTCAGCCAGCGCGCTCCTTGTCTGCTTCGGTGTGCTGGTCCCGTGCGCGGCACGCAGTTTCCGGCCCGGGAGCCCACCCCCGGGTTCGCCCACCAGGCTGACTCGGCATGCTCCCTCGGGTGCGGGACGCCCGCGCGGGACCGGGCTTCCTGGCGTCGCGGTCGATGCGGGCGAGGTGTGCCGCGTGGACGGCTGTGCCGCGCGGGTGAGGCCGTACGCTGCGGCGGCCGGGTTCAGTAGTCAGCGCCGCGGCCGGACAGCGGACCGGCGGCCGGGTTCAGTAGTCAGCGCCGCGGCCGGACAGCGGACCGGCGGCCGGGTTCAGAAGTCAGCGCCGCGGCCGGACAGCGGACCGGCGGCCGGGTTCAGAAGTCAGCGCCGCGGCCGGACAGCGGACCGCCGTTCCGCGCCGCCGTGGTGAGTTCGAACCATGTGGTCTTGCCCCGTCCGGCGGGCGACGTGCCCCAGGAGGAGGCCAGGGCGTCGACGATCAGCATGCCCCGGCCGGACTCCGCTTCGTCGTCGCCCCGGTCCCCTTCCAGGACGGCGACGACCACCGGTGGGTGCGGATCGCTGTCGCGCACCTCGACGCGGAGCCGATCGACGTACTCCCGCAGCCGGACATCCACGTCGGAGCGGGCGTGGACGAGGGCGTTCGTCGCCACTTCCGACACCAGAAGTTCCATGTCCTCCGACAGCGAGCCCTGCCCCCAGGAGAGCAGCACCTCCCGCAGGAAATGGCGTAGCTGACCGACGTGTTGAAGATCGTCGCGCTGGAGGGAGGTCTGGGCGATCCGCGTTCCCTCGGACCCGCGCCGCCCTTCGTACCGTACGAGCAGCAGCGCCGTGTCGTCGCGGCGCTCGACCGAGCGAGGGGCATCGACCAGGCGGTCGGCGATCAGTTCCAGATTTTCTTCGGCATGTGCCGCCAGAGTGCCCGCCAACTGTTCGTCGGCGGCTCGGGCGCCGCGGCGGCGGCTCGTGTCGAGGAGACCGTCCGTGTACATCGCGGCGACCGCGCCACGCGGCAGCACCAGCTGTGTCTGCACGTACACGGCGTCCGGTTTCACGCCGAGCGGCGGGCCGGGGGTCACCGGGGGCACCGTGACCCGCTGGTGCGAGACGATGATCGGCAGCGGATGACCGGCGCTCGCCACCTGCGCCCTGCCGCCGGTCAGCTGTAGCCACATGCAGCAGCAGGTGGCGAACAGATCGGTGTCGAGGTCGGCGAGCAGCCGGTTGCTCCGGGCGAGCACGGTGGCCGGATCATGACCTTCGGCGGCATAGGCGCGCACACTGGTGCGCAACTGTCCCATGATGCCGACGGCCTCGATGCTGTGCCCCTCGACATCGCCGATGACCAGCCCGACCCGGTCGGGATCCGGCAGTCTGATCACGTCGTACCAGTCGCCGCCGACCGCCGACCCGCGGGTCGAGGGCAGATACCGTGTCGCGGTGTCGAGCTCTTCGAGATGCGGCAGGCTCTTGGGCAGCAGGCTCTGTTGCAGCCCCTGGGCGATGGCGTGGTCCTGTTCGGACGAACGTGCGCGTTGCACTGACTGGGCGACCGCGCCGAGCATGATCATGAGTACGGCCAGGTCCTCGTCCGGCAGGGTGTGCGGTTCGTCGTAGCCCATGACGCAGCATCCCGCGGGCCGGCCGTCGACGATCAGTGGCAGGAACAGCCAGGCCCGGTCGTCGTGGTACCTGTCCAGCGCCGGATAGGCCGACAGCAGCTCGTCCCTGGTCGCGAAGCATCTGGGCTGGACGGCCGTAGAGACGTCGGTCTCCGGGGAGCGGCGGGTGAGCGGGATGCCGTCGACACTTCGTACGTCCTCCTTCGGCAAGCCGGCCGATCCGACGACCCGCAGACGGCCCTGGTCGGTCAGGCACAGGAGCATCGACCGGCCACCGAAGAGCGTCACCACCTGCTGCTGAACCGCTGCCACCACGTCATGAAGGCTCACGGCCGCCTTGAGCACGGTGGCCAGTTGCTGGAACTGGCTGAGGAACGCCGTGCTCCGGGTGCTGCGTGGCCCCGGCCACTTCCACAGCTCGCGCTCCGACCCGCCCCGGGCCGCGTGGAACTCGTCCGGACCGGCACGCTCGGGGATGAACACGGGGGCGGGAGGTGCCTCGACGGCGGCCGGGGAGCCGGCGATCCGTTCGAGTTCGGCGGCGAGGTCGTCCGCCACCCGGACCAGGAAGCCGACCGTCTTCTCGGAGATGTCCTGGGGCGGGGCCCAGCGCAGCACCAGGACACCGAAGCGCGTCCTGCGGGTGCGCAGCGGCACGGACACCAAGGCCAGCGGGTACGGAACGTACTGGATCATGGCGGGGTAGTCCTGGATCAGCTCCTGGATCTCCGGAAACCTCCTGATCACCGGCTCACCGGAATGGTGAGCGAGCGTGGCGGAGTAACAGGTGTTGTCCAGGGGCAGCCGCGGGGGCAGCACGAAGGCGAGCGGGGTGTCGATCGCCATCGCTGCCGTCAGAAACCGTGAGTCGGCCGTCACGAGGTATGCCGTGGTCGCATCGGCCCGCACATGCTCGTGGATCAGCCGCAGCGCTCCCGCGATGGCCGCACCCGCTGCCGGGTCCGGGGTTCGCGGATGAGCGGGTGACTCCCTGTCCACGTACTCATCCTAGGTCCGCCGACCGTACCCGCAGGCTGTGCGAGCACCGATCCGCGCAGGCCGGGCGAGGTTTCCGCGGCATCCGTTCGGTGTCGCCGGCCACCGTCCCCCACCTGGGGCGACGACGGCGGGCGGCCGGATCCGGTGGCGGCGGTCCACCCGCCCGCGGCGGACGCGGGTTATTCCGCGTCGGCGCGGTGCGGCTGTGACCGCCCGGATGCAGGCCGCTCACCTGGTACTGGTCCCGGCCGGAGGTGTGCGGCGGCAGTCGGCGCCTGCCGACACACGGTGAGCTGTGGGCGGCGCAGCCGTCGGGATTGCGCCGTGCAGGGTCACGCTGGTGGCGGGTTGCGGGCAGGCCCCGGACGGGTTTCCGGGGCGGGCACCGGAAGTCGGGGCGCGGCCGTGCGTGTCGGTGTGGGCGGCGGGATCGGCGCCGGACGCGCCGGCGCTGTCGGCTGGCGCGGGGGACAGCGCCGCGGGCGGGGCCGGCGTGGGTCGGAGCACGGGGCGGCGGCGTCCAGAGCACGGACGCGGAACCGCACTGCACTCCGCACAGTAAATGATAGCTTTATTATCACTTACTGCTGGCCTCCGTCGTCAGACGGATCGCCGGAACCAGCGACGCCGCGAGGAGGACGATGTGCGCCCAGAGGTTGAACACGCGCTTCGGATCGACCGGAACACCACCGTCGTGGACCGGCGAGTCGACATCACCACGATCGGTGCCCGGTCCGGGAAACCCCGGCGCATCGAGATCTGGTTCTACCGGGCGGGGGACCGGCTCTATCTGAGCGGCCGGCCGGGGCCGCGCTCGTGGTACGCGAACCTGCTCGCGAACCCGGAATTCACCCTCCACCTCAAGGGGGAGGTACGCGCGGACCTGCCTGCCAGGGCGGTCCCGATCACGGACCGGGCCGAGCGGCGGCGCGTCTTCACCCGGCTCATCGACGACATCGTGCACTCGCCCGCCGTCCCGGCGCCGGACCCGCCGCTCGTGGTGGACGACTGGGTCGCCGGCAGCCCCCTCGCCGAGATCCGGTTCATCGAAGAGGGCTGAGTGTGCTGATGGCCATCGTCCTGGGCGGCCGTGTCCCGCTGGGCGTTGTCCGCGAGGCGTTGCCCGCGGGATTCCGGCCCGCGCGCGAACACCGCGGCGCAGCGGAGTGGGAAGCGCCGGCCGAAAGCCGGCCTGGCCGGGTGCGGGAACCGATACGGGCGTCGGCTCCGCCTTCGGGTGGTCCGTACTCCGGCGGCGGCCGGGGCCGAGCCACCGTCGCGCCCGCGGCCGGCCTCCCCTGCCGGGGCCGGTGGCGCCGCGGTCGGGGGACCGTCGCACCGGCGTGGATCCGCCGCATTCCGGCGTCGGTCACCTCTTGCCGCCGCCTTCGGTACGACGCAGGGGCCCGACACAACTAAGACAACCACTATCACTTGAGTGTCGCCCGCAGGTACGGCGACACGGCATGGAGACGACTCCCATGACTGACACCACTCCCGTCACCGGGAACGATTCCGCACCCCTCGCCGAGCGGATCGCCGCCTGGGTGACCGCGCTGCGCTACGACGACCTGCCCACCGAGGTGGTCGAGCGGACCAAGCTGCTCATCCTCGACCAACTCGGTCTGCAACTGCGGGGCGCGACCCTGCCGAACATACAACCCGTGCTCGAACTCGCCGACCGGCAGCCCGGGAAGGCGGAGGCCACGCTGTCGCACTCCGGTGCCCGGTCCACGGTGTCGCAGGTCGCCTGGGTCAACGGCACCCTGGGGCACAGCGCCGAGTACGACGACGCGCACGCGCAGGCATGGCACACCAACTCGGCCGTCATCCCCGCCGTACTGGCGCTCGCGGAACGGGAGGGCACCTCCGGACGCGACGTGATCACCGCCGTCGTGGCCGGCATCCAGGTGATGGGTCTGCTCGGCGCGGCCACCCCGCAGATGGTCGCCATCGGCTGGCACGGTTCGAAGGTCCTCGGTGTGTACGGCGCCGCCGCGGCGGCCGGCAAGATCCTGGGACTGACCACGGCCCAGCTGACCCACGCCTTCGGCGTCGCGGGCAGTGACGCCGGCGGTGCCATGGAGTACGACAGGAGCGGCGGCGAGGTCAAACGCCTGCACGCCGGTCTGGCCTCCCGTTCCGGTACGGAGGCCGCGGAACTCGCCCAGCTCGGCCTCACCGGACCGCCGACCATCTTCGAAGGTCCCCGCGGGCTGCTGCACCTCTTCGGTGGCGGCGGTGATCCGGCGGCGCTGGAAGCGGCCTGGGACCAGTGGCTGGTGCTCGACACCATCGTCCGCTTCTACCCGGGGGTCGCCACCAATCACGCCCCGCTGGACGCGGTCCGGCTGCTGCGCGAGGAACACGACATCAAGGCGGCCGACGTCGAGCGGATCCGGGTCGGCCTGGTCGACTTCGCGGTCGGCCACGGAGCCGGCGTCACCCGACCCCGCGACGCCGTCTCGGCACAGTTCAGCCTCGCCTTCAGCACCGGACTACAGTTCGTCACCGGCCACAACGCCCCGGCGGACTACTTCGACCCTGCCCGTTGGACCGACCCCGAGATCCTCGCCGTCGGCGACCGTGTCGAGCCGTACCCGATGCCCATCCCCGAGGGCGACCCCATCTTCAGCAGCCAGGTGGACATCGTGCTGCGTGACGGCACCACGCACGGCGTCTACCAGGCAGGATTCCGCGGCCACCCGAGCCGCCAGGCCACCGCGGCGGACGTCAGGGGTAAATTCCACGAGAATGTCGACGGTCTCATCGCGCCCGAGCGGACCGACGCGCTGGTGGCCCTGGTCGGCGGCCTGGAAACGCAGGACGGTGTCCGGGCGCTGGCCGAGCTGCTGGGTGTGGACGGCCGCCGCACCGGCTGAACCCGACCGTGACCGAACAGGAGACACACCGTGCCCCGCCCAGCGAAGCAGCAGGACGAACCGCAGCCGCCCGCTGCACGGAGCCTGCGCCGTGACGCCGCCGAGAACCGCGCGCGGCTGATCGCCGCGGCCGAGCGGGTCTTCGCGGAGCAGGGCACCAGCGCCGGCCTGGACGATGTCGCACGTGCCGCGGGGGTGGGGCCGGCCACCCTCTACCGGCGCTTCGGCAGCAAGGAAGCGCTGGTGCGCGAGGTCCTTCAGGTGTTCTTCAGCCGCCTGATCGATCTGGCCCGGCAGGCATACGAGGAACCCCCGCAGACGTGCCTCGACACGTTTCTGGACACCGTCGGCTGGGAGATGGCGGCCAACCAGGGCTTCATGCACGGAATGTGGGGCGACCTCGCACCCGCGCCGCTCGTACGGGAACTCAGCGACCTGACCGGGCAACTGCTCACCAAGGCGCAGCACGGCGGCGGTGTCACGACCGAGGTCACGGTCGGCGACATCGCCGCCGCGATCTGGGCGCTGCGCGGGATCGTGCACACCAGCGGTGACGTCGCGCCCGATGCCTGGCGTCGGCACGTCACCTACGTACTCGCGGGCTTCCGCACCCCGGTCGATCACGCCGCGGCCAGCCTGACCCCCCGACAGATCGCGGCGGCCGTCGCGGCCACACACCACAGGCGGTAGCCCCGCCCCCCCCGTGTCCGACTGCCGACCGGCATCCAGCGGCCCCCGGGGAAGCAGGCCGCGGTGCTCCGTTCCGCTGGTCATGGTCGCGGACGACGGGTTCGCCGTGGGCCGTGGGAGACGCGGCCTGCCGCAGCGGCGTCGGTACGGCTCAGGCGGGTGCCCCGCGCTGCTCGCCGCCCGGCTCGGAGGTGACCTGGAAGGACAGCAACTGCTGGAACAGGCCGGGCTGTTGCGCGAGTTCCGAGTAGGTGCCTTCCTGCACGATCCTGCCCTCGTCGAGGACCACGATCCGGTCGGCCACGGCGACGTTGGTGATGCGGTGGGTCACCAACAGCACCGCCCGGTCGCGGGCCAGATCCCGCAGCCGCCGGAAGATCCGGTACTCGGCGCGGGGATCGAGGTTCGCGGTCGGCTCGTCCAGGACCAGCAGCCCGGCCTCACGGAAGAACGCCCTGGCCAGAGCGATGCGTTGCCATTGGCCGCCGCTGAGTTCCTCGCCGTTGAGCCACTCGCGGGCAAGGAGGGTGTCCAGGCCGGCACCGAGCCCGTCGACGACCTCGTCGGCGCCGGCGGCCTCGCACGCCTCACGCACCGCCGTGTCGCCGCGTGCTGTCGGCTGCCCCAGGTTCACGTTCTCGCGTACGGTCAGCGGCCAGTGCGCGTAGCTCTGTGGCACCAGGGCCACCTGTTGCCACAGGGCCTGCGGGTCGGCCTCGCCGATGGGCATCCCATCCCACAGCACCTGCCCGCTCGTGGGCAGGTTCAGGCCGCTGATCAGCTTGGACAGCGTCGACTTGCCCGATCCGTTGTAGCCGACCAGGGCGGTGACCTCACCCCGCCGCAGGGTGAGCGAGACGTCGGACAGCGCGTCGCGGTCCTTGCCCGCGTAGCGGTGGGTGACCGACCTGACCTCGATCGTCCTCGGCGGTACGGGGCGGCGCGGACCCCGGCGCATGCGGAACCCGCCCGCCTTGTCCAGGAAGCCGCTCCAGTCGTCCATGTACAGGCCCGTGCGCACGGCTCGGGCGCCGACGGCCACCAGACCGCGGACCGACTGGCCCACCGTCTGGAGGGCGAAGACGGCGGTTCCCGCGTGTCCGACGCTGATGCGCCCATGGGCCAACAGCAGTACGACCGCCGCCCATACGATGGCCGACCCCAGGCCGCCGCACAGCGCGCCGATCAGGGACATGCGGGCGCCCTTGTCGGCCGCGGCCCGGTCCTCCCGGTTGATCCGGGCGACCGTCTCCCGGTACCGGCCGGACAGGAACGGGGCCATGGTGCCGGCGCGGATCTGGTCGGCGGCGTCCTTGGTGTAGATGTGCCAGCGCAGCACCGACAGCATCCGTAGGTCGCCGTTGCTGCGCAGGTTCGCCAGGTACCGCGCCCGTGCGGCACTGACCTGGGCCAGGGCCTGCGGCAGGCTGGCCGCGATCAGGAGCGGCAGCAGCATCCAGTTCACTCCGGCCAGGACGAGAGCCCCGGCGACGAACGACGCCGACGAGGCGATCAGGTCCTGCCCCTCGTCGATCAGGTCCCCGGTGACCTGCGCTCCGCGGTCGGCTGCCTCCCGGGCACGGTTGAACTCGGGGTCGTCGTAGGCGCACAGCTCGACCTCGGCGCAGCCGGTGAGCAGCATCTGCTCGGCCTCGCGCGACATCAGCGGGCCCAGCCGGGAGGACAGCCAGTTGACGGTGATGCCCAGGAGAGCGCGCACACCGGCGGAGCCCGCGAGCAGGGCCACGGACGGCCACGCCTCAAGAAGCCGGTCGTAGACGTCTCCGCTGGTGAGCAGCGCGGTCAGGGTGCCACTGATGGCCACCAGGCCGAGGGCCTGCATGACACCGGCGACGGCCTGGCACAGCAGGAGGCCGATGGTCGCCCGTCGGTCCACTTGCCAGGCGAGCGCCAGGGAGCGGCGCACCAACTGGGGCAGACGCCGGGCCATGTCGCGCATCCGGATGGAGCGACCGGCCGCTTCACGGCTGCCGGTCAGGTCGACGTACCGCATCTGCGGGGCGGAGGCGTCTGTTCCGTGCTCGGTCTTGCGGGCGGTGCTGCTCGGAGCATCGTCTGGCCGGCCGGGCGCTGTGGCTGCGGCGTGCTGGGGAGGGGCGGTGCGCGGTCCGGGGACCTTGTCGGCTGACGCATCGTCGGTGGGCTCGCTCATGCTTCCCACCTCGTATCCGGCACCGCCGAGGTGCGGATGCCGTCAACCTTGAACGTGATCGTGCCGGGCCGTTCGATTCCGGGAGGCTGGTGCGCGGGGGCCGGCCTGGGGTGCATGTGTCCTCCGTCTGTGCGTCGGTGTGGCACTGGTGCACTAAAAAACGCGGTGGATCCCGGTCCTGTAACGGTCCGACAGCGGACAGTTCGTGAATGTCGGTTCTCACTCCGGTGCGGGGTGTCCCGCCCCGTTCGAAATTGCCTCTCGGTCGTCGCGGCGACCTGCGGTCAGGTAATTCCTCGTGGACCGCCGAGGCTGTCGTGTCCCAGGGCATGTTGTCGCCGAGGACGGCTTTCGGTGCTCCCGTCCCCTTGTCGGCTCATCGCATCTGAGGGCGTGGACAGCAGACGCGGGGAGGGCGTCCTGGATCGCGGCCGCTGTCGCGGCGGAGTGAATCGACTCCCTCAGTTCCCGAGCGAGGTCGAGTTGGGCAGCGGTGCAGGAGTCCACGGCGAGGCCGCTCACCGCCAGCCGGTCGACGAGTCGGTGCGGCGTGGGGATGCGCTCCACAGCGTTGCCATGACGGGGCCTCGCGGCAGTGCCGGCCGCTGGTCGGTGAACGCGGTTCGGCGGCCGGGCACTCGATCATCGCCTGATCCGGCTCAAGGCGTTGCCCGGCGGCTCGCTCATTCGGTGTCACCGACGCCCGCCGCCAGGGTGGCCCCGGCCTCGTGGGTGATGCACGCAGAGTGCTGTCGCCACCGCGCCGCTCACCGACGGCTGGTCCGAACGGTTCGTCGTCCCCTGCCTCGGAGGCGCGGGCTTCGCGCCCGCCGATGTGCCCGACGCACTTGACCCGCCCTCAGCCGAGGCCAACCGCACCCCTGGGACTGCTCGCAGACGGTCAGGCGACCTCCCAGGCCGCCTCGATCATCCGGAAGATCTCGTCCACGGCGGCCTGCGGGTCGGCCGCCTCGCGCGCCAGCGAGTAGGCGTCGATCACGAACCTCGCGAGCGTCCGGCAGGCCGTCGTGGTCTGGGTCAGGCCGGGATCGGCGGCGATGGCTGTTGCGAGCGAGTCCGCGTGGCGCAGTCGTATCGACTCCTCGTACTCCCGCAGGGCACGCGACTCGTCGATCATGCGGTAGATCGGGGCGGTTCCGTCTCCCGTGCAGTGCCGGACCATGGCGTGGATCTCGCGGCGCAGTGCGGGGATCAGCGGTTCGTCCGGTGCGCGGTCGGTGACCGCCTGCGTGAGGCGTTGTTCGAAGTCGGCGTCCTGCTCGAACACCAGGGCCTCTTTGGAGGCGAAGTGGGAGAAGAGCGTGGTGACGGCCACGTCGGCCTCGGCGGCCACGTCGCGGATGCCCACCGCGTCGTATCCGCGTTCCAGGAAGAGCCGCAGGGCGGCGTCGGCGATCTTCTGGCGGGTCGCGGCCTTCTTGCGTTCGCGGCGTCCGGTCGGCACGGTCATGCAACTGACACTATCAAATCCGAAGGAGCAACGGCTCCTAAACAATAACCGTTAGCGTTATGGTCCGGCCCCGGCCCCGGCCCCGGCCCCGACCCCGGCTCCGATCCCGACCCGGGGCCGGGCACCCGTGGGGACAATCGAGCGTGGAGGAAGTGATGGCCCACACCATGAGCTAGGTCACAGTTCTTAAATTCGAGGGCCCCCTCATGTTATGCTGCCCGCATGTGCCCCCAGCCCACCCTTTCCGCACCACGGGCGGCGGCCAGGCCGCTGCGGCGCGATGCGCAGCGCAACCGGGACGCGATCCTGGCCGCAGCCCGCAAGGCTTTCGCTGAGCAGGGTCTGGCCGCGTCCCTTGAGGGCGTCGCCCGCGAGGCGGATGTCGCGATCGGAACCCTCTACCGGCACTTCCCCAACCGGCTCGACCTGGTCGAGGAACTCTTCACCGCGAAGTTCACGGATCTGCTCGACGCGGCGGAAGAGGCGGCGGCCATGGACGACGCCTGGGAGGGGTTCTGCCATTACCTGGAACGGCTGTGCCAGCTACAGGCATGCGACCGCGCCTTCAACGACCTGGTCTCGGCCCGGCTGCCTCTCCACGCGCTCGGCAGAGGACTGATCGAGCGCGCGAAGGAGATGGCCACCCAGACCTTCCGCAGGGCCCAGGAGCAGGGTGTCCTCCGCGGCGATGTCACCTACCAGGACGTCGCGTTCGTGATCTGGTCGCAGGCCGGGATCATCCAGGCCACCCGCACGGTCGCCCCCACCGCCTGGCGTCGCCACCTTCATCTGATGCTCGACGCCTTCCGTGCCGAGTGCGCCCACGAACTGCCCGAGCCCCCGCTGACCCGCCAGCAGGTCGACGAGACACTCGTCCCGCTGGAGTGCCCCGAAGCGGATTGCGGCGACTGCTTCGGCGAGGCGTGACCGGCGTACCGAGCAGGTGTGACCACCGGGTCACACGCCAGACGGCGGGCCCGGTACCGCAAGGCGCATGAGCAGGTCCGGTACCGCGAGGCCCGGAACGGGCCCCGTACACGAGACACACACGGCAGGCCCGGACACACAACGAGCCCGGCACCGCGATCGGCAACCGGACCCTCACCCTTGAGGACCGTCGGGCCCTCAGGCCCGAGGCACCGTCGTCCCGCGGCCGGGCTTCAGCCGTCCGCCAGCAGCTCTGCCAGCTCGGTGTCCAGGTCGAGCCGACGGGACTCGGCACCCGGAGGCACCACGGACCGGGTGTCGCGCAGGAAGGACGCCACACCCCGCGCGGGCAGTTCGAGCAGCGCGGATCCGGCGGGCGTACGGAGGGCGATGTACACCACGGCACGCCCCGCGCCGCCGGCCGGCCACATCCGCACATCTCCGTGTCCGGTGTGCCGGCTCAGGGCCTGCTCCAGCATGTCACGGCTGAGGAACCACTCGACCGCCGCACACCTGGCGGCGGGGTAGAAGGCGGCACGGACGGCGTAGGGATCGGCGTCGTCGTACCGCAGTGTGACACGCATCGACACCGGCTGGTCGTACGAGACGAACAGCCGCATGGGCAGTTCGTGCGCCACGGTCCTGACCGAACTCACGGTGCCTCACTCTTTGTTCCCGCAGTTCCCGCTGTTCCTGCTGTTCCTGCTGTTCCCGCAGTTCCTGCTGTTCCTGCTGTTCCTGCTGTTCCCGCCGAACTCCCTGTCCCGCCGGTCCGGTACTCCGCTCGCCCCTGGGGCGCCCGGACGTATCGGCCGAACGGCACACACGACTGGTACGTGTGTGCCGTTCGGCCGGGAAGGGTGTCATCGGCCCGGGTCCGCCCCCGCCCCGGCGCGCGGTCGCCCGACGGGGCGCGAACACACACCCCAGGGCCGCGTCCACGCGGGACGTGGTGCCCGACCGTGACCGCCGTTGGCTGCGTCACCGGTGGTTCAGGTACGAGACGAGCTGGTCCGCGTACCAGCTGTTGGTGGCGACACCGCGCCACGGTGTCACCTCGCGCCACTGGTTGCCGTACCCGATGTACACGTGACGGCCGTCCCGGCGCTCCGACCACTGGTGCCGGCCGTCCCAGTTGATTCCGCGTCCGTCGTCGTGCCGGCCGTTCCAGCTGATGCCGTGTCCGCCGTCGTGGGAGCCGATCCAGCCGCCGTCGGTCCGTACGGCGGAGATCGGGGACGCGGTGTGCTGCGCGGGCTGTGCAACGGCGGCCGACGCCGTACCGCCGGCGCCGAGCAGCGCCCCGCCCGCCATCGCCGCAGAAGCAAGACCGACCGAGACCCGCTTGATCCACCTGTTCATGGCCATCTCCTCGTTGTGTGCCGCGATTCCGCCGGTAGGCGGTCGCCGCCATCTTCGTGATCCGCGATCCGGGAAATCCGGACCGTCCGGGTGCCGAGCTACGGGGGCTCATCCGGAGGGGGTCCTCATGTTCGGCCAGTGCCCAACGTACCCGAGGGGGGCCTCACATTTGCAAATGCGTCGACAGTGACGCTTGTCACGACACGTAGAGGGTGGTTGTGAGGTAAGGGCAATGCGAAAGCAAATGTGCCTCTCCGGTCCCGGCGCGGTGATGGTTCCGTGAGCGGCCTCCCGCGGCGGGCCTGGCGGGGGCCGTCACGGACGCGGCTGAAGCCGCCGTACAGCTGTCCCCTCTGACTGGCACACGTCCGCGGAGCACGCGCAGGCGAAGGGCGCCGTGGGAAGGGGGGCGGGCAGCGTTCAGGAAGGCGTGCGGGGATGGTGTCGAGGTTCGACGCCGGTCAGGTCACGGCTGGCGTCCCACAACCGCGCCGCCACGGAGGTGTCCGTGAGGTGGTTCCACACCCCTTCACGTCGGGGCTTGCCGCGCAGGCTGAAGACACGCGGTCCCCACAGCTGCCCTCCGCGCACGGTGGGGTCCAGCACTGCTCGGACCGCGGGCCATGCGCCGGCGTGCTTGCCCTGGACGAGGAGGGCGGCTGGTGCACCGCGGAGCCGCGCACCAGCGGTCCGCACATGGACCGGCGGCCGTGACGGGGTCAGGGAGTCCAGCGCGCCGCCGGGATGGACCACCACGCTTGCCACCGTGCTGTCGGCGGCGCGCAGGCGGCGGTCGAGTTCGAGGCCGAAGTACATCTGCGCCAGCTTGGAGCGTCCGTAGGTGCGCTTGGGCGAGTAGTCCTTCCGGGATTGCAGGTCGTCGGGGTCGAGCCGCTCGGACTTCGCCGCGAAGCTGCCCACGGTCACGACGCGGGCCTCCGGTGCGGCGGACAGCAGCGGCATCAGCCAGTGGGTCAGCGCGAAGTGCCCGAGGTGGTTCGTGCCGAACATCAGCTCGTGACCGTCCCCGGTCTCCCGGCGCGGCGGGGCGTCGAGCGCGACGCCGGCGTTGTGGACCACCGCGTCGAGGTATTCCACACCCAGCGATTCCACCGCTGTTCCGAGCGACGAGAGGTCGGCGAGGTCCAGCCGTACGGCCCGCACCCGCGCGCCGGGGACACGCGAGCGGATCGAGGCCGTGGCGACTTCGGCCTTCGCGGGATTCCGGCTGCCCAGTACGACGGCTCCGGTAGCGGACAACTGCTCCGCGACGAAGTACCCGATGCCGGCGTTGCCGCCGGTGACCAGGACGACACGGCCATCGGCACGCGGCAGCCGATGGACATCCCAGGGCGGGGTGGAGGACGTGGACGACATAGGGGCGGGGCTCCCTTGCTCTTGAAGGTTCCTGCGACTGCCCGGCAGGACGGCTCGACACCCACGCTTCCAACGGCCCCCGAGACATCGCCTACGGATCACCGACAGCCTCGCCGGACGGCCGACATCCTGCCGACGGGTACGCACGATCGGTGGCTTTGGACCGGTCACGGGATTCGGCCCGGAGATCTCCATGGAAGTGATCTCCGGGACGAGGCGTTCCCGGCCGAACGGTCACCGCCGTCCACTCCCCTGAAGAGGTGTTCATTGAGCTTCGGTAGGTATTTCGAGGAGTTCGAGGCCGGACAGGTCTTCAGTCACTGGCCGGGCAAGACGGTCACGGAGTACGACCACCATCTGTTCTCCCTACTGACCATGGTGCGACACCCCCTGCACCTCGACGCGCACTACGCCGAGACCGCGACCCGGTACAAGCAACCCCTGGTCATCGGAAGCTATGTCTTCTCGTTGCTTCTGGGCCTGTCCGAAGCGGACGTGGCGGGGCGCGCCATCACCCACTGCGGGTTTGAGAAGATCGAGCACCACGCGCCGGTTCTCCACGGCGACACCCTCTACGCGGAGAGCGAGGTGTACGCCAAGCGCGACATCCCCGAACGTGACGGCCGCGGTCAGGTGGGCGTGGAGACCCGAGGTTACAACCAGCACCGCACCTTGGTGATGACACTGCGCCGCGAACTCGTCGTGCCCAAGCGCCCGCCGGGCTGACGCGGCCTCCGGAACGGAGCCGATGTCCGGGCGGTGGCATCGCTCACGTCGACATCGGTGATGCGTCGCGGGCAAGCCAGCAGCGGAGGTCTTCGGGGAGCCGCAGCAGTACTTGGTCGTGCAGCGCGAGTTCGTCCTCGGAACACAGGGTGCGCCACTGTCCGCTCGTGCCCTTGTGGAAGAAGTTCCACGTCCCGAGTGCGGAGCCGGAGAAGCCCGAGTCCCAGATCTCGTGCCCCTTCGCCTTCATCTCGGCGAAGGTGCAGGCCCTCACCAGGTCCGGCCAGACGGGGGCGTCGACGGAGATGCCGAGGAAATCGGCCAGCCGGCGCATCTGGCCCTCCAGGTCGTCCAGCATGTCCTGGTAGTGCAGGAAGTACACGTTGGGCTCGGACCGGTGTTCCCACCACGAACGCAGCTGGTGGGTGGGCGAGTTGTAGGGCCAGCCGTCCCGCTCCCACGGATATGCGCTGCGGGTGAAGAATTCCTGCCAGAACGCGTGCACGTCCTCGGGTACTTCCGGAGGACAGAATGACGAGGCGCCCTTCTCGCCCTGATCTTCCATGGCCGCCGCGAGGGCGGCACGCGGCCCGGCGGAACTCATACTGCGGGCATGGTGATGGGTGGACAGGGCGAGGTCCCGCAGGTCCCGGCCCACCACCAGATAGGACACCTCTGAATAGAAAGGAAGCGCGTCCAGGGGAAGATGCGTTTTGATGAAACGACGATGGCGCTGTGCGGAAAGCGACGCCATGACCTCGGGGAGCGGGGCGATACTCATGTCGAGCCATGGGCTCAGCTCCATGAGCGGAAGAGGCAGACGGACACTCTGGAAGATCAGAGACGCCACGATCTTCTGCGTCCACGTGGTGCCGGCCTTGGTGGCGGTGGAAATGACGATGTCCCCGCGTCGGGGCGCGTAGGAGTGCCACCGCTTACTGTCGAGCAGCGGACTTTGGTACACACGCGAAGGTGGACGCAAGGATCTCAACACGACGAGGGCCGCTCCATTCTTCCTGCCACGCTCACTCCCCGATCAGGAGCCGTTTCCCGTACCCAGGAGAATGAAGTGGCAGATCGTCCTCCTGTCCACTCCGAGGTTCGCTGTCATTGACCGGCCCATTCTGATCGGCAGTCTCCGTCATGCAACACTCGGCAGTCTCCGTCATGCAAAACTCGGCGGGCTCCGCCATGCAAAACGATGCCATCCGATCACTGCAAGAGATATGGACGGAAATCACTCGATGAGGTGCCGATCCGGGAGGATTTCCCCAGCGATCGGCGCGCCCGCCGCGCCGCGTGAACCGGTCTCGCCCCGGCTTCTCGCGCCCGGACACCGAGTCCGATCAGGGGAGTGCCAGGTCGCGCTGGTACCAGGTGCCCGGCTTTCCGCCGAGGTGGGCCGGGTCGGCCGGGCCGACGCGGACGAACCCCGCTCTGGCCAGCACCTTCTGTGACGCGACATTCTGGTGGGCCGTGGCCGCGCGCAGCGTCCGCAGCCCGTGCCGGGCCGCCGCCAGCCGGCACAGCTCCCGGACGGTCGCGGTCGCCACGCCACGGCCGGCGACGGCCTGCGCGACCCGGTAGCCGAGTTCCGCCGAGTGGTCCTCGATGCCGACCAGGTTGAACCGGCCGAGTACCGAGCCGTCCTCGGCGACAAGCACGTGGAAAGCGCAGGTGCCGGCCTCCTGCTCAGCCAGCAAGGCGGCATACCGGTCGGCGAAACGGTGGAAGAAGTCGTCGCCGCGGTCAGGGATCGAGGCAGCGAAGTAGGCGCGGTTCGCCAGCTCGAAGTCCAGGACCGCCGGGGCATGGCCGGCACACAACTGCTTCAGCTCGGGCATTGCCCGACCTTACCCACGAAGTACGCCAGGTCCACCTGGTTTTCACCCGTGACAGACAGCACCGAGCCCAAGGCGCGTGACGTACTTCGACCGCACCCCGTCCCGCAGGGGCTTCTCGGGCTGGGAGGTCTGGGAGGTCAAGACAGGTCGGGCCAGTTCAGGAGGTTCTCCAGGGCGGCGCGGTCTCCCTCGCTCCAAGGGGAGGCGGCGGTGCAGGGCCAGCAACAGATTGCTTGCCGATCCGTGGACGTCGGCGTCCGCCTCATGTCGGCCGTCGATGAGGTGTGAGCCCGACTCCGTCAGGTCGATCAGCCAGGACTTGCCTTCGGTGGCGTGCAGGCCGATCCGGGTCGGCTCGTGCGGCCAGGGGCCGGCGGTGCCATGGCTGACGCCGACGAACTCGGCGATGCCGTCGAGTGCGACAACCGTCGGAACCGGTTGGAGAGTTCCGGTGGCCAACTGCGCGTCGAAGGCGTGGACAGCGGCCTCCTGAACCTGATGGCGGGCCACGGCACCACTCGTCTTCGGGACGTCGGAGTCGCCCCACCAGGTCCAGCAGCCCAACGCGGGACCTGCGGCTCGCAGGGCGGCGATCAGTTCTCGGGTGGCCGCGGCGGAACGGGCGGCGATCAGCTCTCGGGTGGCCGCAGCGGGACGGGCCAGTGGGTCGGCAGGCAGCGTGGCATCGGCCGGCGCCACGGTCGGCGGCTTCTCGCTGGGGCCGGCCGCGACCGCCGCCGCCCAGAACCGGTGCACCTCGGTGATGTGCTCGACGAGGTCGCGGAGCGACCAGTCGGGGCAGCTGGGGACGCGGACATCCAGATCAGCGGAGTCCGCGACGCTGCTGCGCAGAGCGGCGGAGCGGTCCTGGATCAGGGCCAGCAGGTCTTCAAAGGCAGGTGTCTCGGTCATCCCGGCGTTCTATCACCTGGCACTGACAAGGGCCCGTCGCCTCTCCACCGACCCACGAGTACTCCAACAGAACGTCGTGGGCGGTCTGTTGGGGGAGGGGGTCGTCCCCTGCGACCTGGCTCAGGCGAGAGCGGATCATGATCGACGGGTTCGGGCGTCCCGAAGAGATCGCCGATGCGGTGGTCCATCTCGCGACCCCCGTGCCGACTGCATCGGCGGCGCCCCCCCTGCGCGTGGACGGCAGAACCACGCGCTCGGTGAACTGACACACCGGACGCGCGACGCAGTCGGCCGGGTGCCCCGTTGCCCGCCGGCCCGCCGGCCCGCCTGCCCGCCTGTCCGCTTGCTTGCCTGCCTGCCTGCCTGCCGTCGCCCGGCCGACCGAGAGATCCGCGACACGTCGGTCCGGAAACACCTCCCGCCCGCACAAGAAGTCTACGACTGTATACTTATCTCTGGAGGCACACTTCCCCGGCCGGCGCGGTGCGGGGAGTCCAAGAGAGGGAAACAGCACATGAACCTGAATCTGACCGGAAAGCGCGCCCTCGTCACGGGGTCGAGTGTCGGACTCGGCGAGGCCACCGCGAAGCTGCTGGCGGCCGAGGGCGCCGCGATCGTGGTCCACGGTCGGGACCAGGAGCGCACGGAGAAGGTCGCGCGGGAGATCCGCGAGGCCGGCGGGAGAGCCACCACGGTACTGGGTGACCTGGCCGACGACGCCGCTGCCGCCGAGGTCGCCCGAGCGGCCACCGCGGACGGCCCCGTCGACATCCTCGTCAACAACGCCGGTTTCTACCGGCACCTGTCGTGGGCGGAAGCGACCCCCGACGAGTGGCGGGACACCTACAACGTCAACGTGGTCTCAGGTGTGCGGATGATCCAGCACCTGGTTCCGGCGATGCGTGAGCGCGGCTGGGGCCGGGTCATCACCATCGGCGGCGGTCTCGCCTCCCAGCCGATGAACACGCACCCGCAGTACAACGCCACCCTGGCGGCCCGGCACAACCTCGCCGTGTCGCTGGCCCGCGAACTGAAAGGCACGGGCGTCACCTCGAACGTGGTCTCGCCCGGAGCCATCCTCGTCGAGGCCACCAAGGAACTCGTCACCGAGATCGGCCCCGCCCGCGGATGGGGTGAGACCTGGGAGGAGATCCGGCCCAACGCCGTCAACGCCCTCATCCCGAACGACCAGGAGCGCTTCGGCGAGCCGGACGAGATCGCCGCGGCGGTGGCGTACCTGTGCAGTGAATACGCCCAGTACGTCAGCGGCGCCACGATCCGTGTCGACGGCGGAGTCGTCCGCTCGGCCTTCTGAACTCGACACGGTCAGACGGCCACGGCCGGCACGGGTGCCGAACGGCAACGGCTCGGCACCCGCACCGGGACCGCCACCTCTTCCTTGCGTACGCCTTCCTGCGCCGCCACCTGACCGAGGGTGTCCTGGAACTAGTAGTGCTTGGTCAGGTTCGCATCGGTGTGGGTATGTCGCGGTGGCAGGTGGGGCAGGCGCCGGTCCAGACTGCGAGGAGTGTCTGAAGCTC